>NZ_PSTN01000001.1:0-265008 GCF_002930955.1 Rathayibacter sp. AY1A4
GTGCTCACGAGCGGGTACAACACCGCGGGCGGCCAGGTCTCGCGCCTGGGCGTGCTCGGCCCGATCCGGCGGGGGCCGGGAGGTCGGGCCTACTCCTCGCCGAGGAGGCGGGAGAGGTAGCGGGCGACGGCGCGCACCGCGGTGATGTTGCCGGAGTAGTCCATCCGGATCGGGCCGAGCACGCCCAGGCGCGAGACCTGGCCGCCCGCGGTGTTGTACCCGCTCGTGAGCACCGAGGTCTCCTGCAGCCCGAACGGCGCGTTCTCGCGGCCGATGCGCACCGAGATTCCCCGGAGGTCCGGGGTCATCTCGGCGAAGAGGCGCAGCAGCTCCACCTGCTCCTCGATCGCCTCGAGCACGGGGTAGATGCTGCCCGAGAAGTCCTCCTCGGTGCGGACGAGGTTGGCGGCGCCGGCCATGACCAGGCGGTCCTGCCGGTTGGCGCCGACCTGCTCGAGCAGGGTCTGCACGATCGGCGTCAGCACGTGGCGCCGCTCGGGGCTGAAGCGCTCCGCGACGGAGCCGAGCGTCTCGGCCGCCTGCTGGAGCCCGAGGCCCAGCACGGCCGTGTTGAGCTTCGCGCGGATCTCACCGAGGAGCGCGTCGTCCACGTCCTCCGGGGTCTCGAGCACGCGCTGGTCGACCCGGCCGGTGTCGGTGATCAGCACCGACAGGAGGCGGCGGGGAGCGAGGGCGACGAGCTCCACGTGGCGCAGCCGCGCGGCTCCGAACGACGGGTACTGCACGAGCGCGACGCTGTTGGTGAGCTGCGAGAGCAGGCGGACGGTCTTGACCAGCACCTCGTCGAGGTCCGGGCTCTGCCCGAGGAACGTCTCGATCGCCTGGCGCTGCGCGGAGGTCAGCGGGCGGAGGTCGGCGAGCTGGTCGACGAAGAGGCGGTAGCCCTTGTCGGTCGGCACGCGGCCGGAGGACGTGTGCGGAGCCGCGATCAGCTCCTCCTCCTCCAGCTGGGCCATCTCGTTGCGGATGGTGGCGGCCGAGACGCCGAACGCGTGGCGCTCGACGATCGACTTCGAGCCCACCGGCTCCCGGTTCGCCACGTAGTCCTGCACGATCACGCGCAGGACCTGGAGACCGCGCTCCGTGACCATACGACCGACCTCCCGCCGGACTCCGAGTGCCCGCGGGCACGACCGTCTGCGGCGCTGACGCCGCGCGGAGCCTGGCACTCCGCAACTCTGAGTGCCAATCATAACCGGGAGGCGGACCGCCCGGCGGGGTTGCGCGGGGATCGGCCGGGGTGCACTCCTGCAGGGCCGCGGGGAGGAGCCCCGTCATCCCCGAGGAGGAGGTCCTGCGCGGCCCGGTGCGGAGGGAGTCGCCGCATGCCACGATGGACGCCGAGCGCACGGGGGACGCCCGTCGCCGCCGCCGGAACGGAGACCATCATGTCGGCCACCCCTCCCCCGCCCCCCGTCTACGGGACCCCGGCTCCGCCGCTGAACCCGGCGGACGAGAAGACCTGGGCGATCGTCACGCACGTGACCGGCATCTTCTTCAGCTTCCTGCCCTCGGTGATCGTCTTCCTGGTCTTCAAGGGGCGCGGACCGTTCCTCGAGGCGCACGCCAAGACGGCCCTCAACTTCCACCTGACGACGCTGATCGCCTACGTCGCCGGGACGATCCTGTCCTTCGTGCTCGTCGGCTTCATCGTGTTCCTGGTCGTGCCGATCCTGGTGATCGTCTTCGCGATCATCGCCTCGGTGCGCGCCAGCGCGGGCGAGTACTACACCTATCCGCTCAGCATCCCGTTCTTCAAGTAGCCGCGGAACCGGGCGGCCGTGCGTCGGCCGCCCCGGGATCCGGCCTCAGCCGTCGGTGAGGCGGCGCACGACCGCGTCGGCCAGCAGACGGCCGCGCAGAGTCAGCACGATCCGGCCGCCGAGCGCCGCCCGGCCGTCGACGAGGCCGTCGGCGATGAGCCCCGCCACCTCGCTGCGCCGACCGGCGTCGATCGCGTCGATGGGCAGCCCGTCCGCCAGGCGCGAGCGCAGCAGCACGTCCTCCACACGCCGCGTGCCCGCGTCGAGCGTCTCCCGCCCGGCAGCGGGCGAGGCCCCGGTGCTCAGCCGGTCGGCGTAGGCCGCCGGGTGCTTCACGTTCCACCAGCGCACGCCCCCGACGTGGCTGTGCGCGCCGGGACCGACGCCCCACCAGTCGTGGCCGAGCCAGTACGAGAGGTTGTGCCGGGAGCGGTGGGCGTCGTCGCGCGCCCAGTTGCTGACCTCGTACCAGGAGTACCCGGCAGCGGCCAGGCGCGCGTCGGCGAGCTCGTACATGTCGGCCGTGAGGTCGTCGTCCGGGGTCGCGACCTCGCCGCGGCGGATCTGCCGGGCGAGCTTCGTGCCGTCCTCCACGATCAGGGCGTAGGCCGAGAGGTGGTCCGGCCGGTTGGCGAGCGCGGAGTCGAGCGACCGCTCCCAGTCGGCCAGGGACTCCCCCGGCGTGCCGTAGATGAGGTCGAGGCTGACCTGCAGGCCGGCCTCCCGCGCCCACTCGACCACGAGCGGGACCCGCTCCGGGTCGTGGGTGCGCTCGAGCGTGGCGAGGACGTGCGGCACGGCCGACTGCATCCCGAAGCTGACGCGGGTGAAGCCCGCCTCGGCCAGCGCGCGGAGGTAGGCGGCGTCGACGGAGTCCGGGTTCGCCTCGGTGGTGATCTCGGCGTCGGGCGCGACCCCGAAGTGGGTGCGGAGACCGTCCAGCATCCGCACCAGGTCGCCGGCGGGCAGCAGCGTGGGCGTCCCGCCGCCGAAGAAGACCGTGCGGGCGGGGCGCCGGGGCAGGCCCGAGCGCTCGAGCACCTCGGCGCCGAGAGCCATCTCGGTGATCGCCTCGTCGGCGTAGTCCTGCTGCTTCGCCCCGCGGAGCTCGGTCGCCGTGTAGGTGTTGAAGTCGCAGTACCCGCAGCGGACCCGGCAGAACGGCACGTGCACGTAGAGGCCGAGGTCGCGCTGCTCCACGCCGTCGACGACGGACGCGGGCAGTCCGCCGTCGAGCGGAGCAGGATCGGCGATCGGGAGGGCGCTCCCCACGTCAGCTGACGCGCGCCGGCAGCAGCGCGCGCAGGTACTTGGCGACCTGGCGCTTCTGCACGGCGCGCAGCACCGGCGCGCCCAGGCGGTAGAGGCGGGTGGAGGGACGCGAGAAGACCCGGATGACGAGCCAGACCGAGTCGTCCGCGCGCTTCTCGACGACGAAGGACTCCTCGCCGCTCTCGGGGTGGCCCTCGAGGGTGCCGTAGGCGAAGCCGACCTGGTCGGGCTCGTCGACGACGTAGACGACGCGCACCGGGGCGTCGAAGACGCGGCCGAGCAGGGTCACACGGAGCACGGCGGTCACGCCGGCGGTGATGTACGGGGTGCCGTCGGGAGCGAAGTGCTCCTCCGTCGGCCGGCTGACGAGGTCGATCGGGGTGCCCGCGGCGTCGAAGTTGACCCCGGTGTAATGCACGCCGCTGCCGCTGGTGATGTCGGTCACCTCGATGCCGCTGCCGCGCTGCACGCCCCAGGTCATCAGGGAGGCGGTGGTGATGGCGAAGCGCTCGTCACCCGAGCCGAGCCGGGCCTCGAAGCGCTCGGCCGTGAAGCCGTCCGGCGGGTACTCGAGCAGGTCGGGGGCCAGAGTGCCGCCGACGGCCGCGTAGGTGACCTGCGGCTGGCCCTCGAAGTTGGAGCGGCGGATGCTCACGTCCCGACCTTCTTCCCGGACTCCTCGAGCGCGGCGCGCGTCGAGTCCGCGCGCCGGGTGGTGCTGTCCATCCGACCCAGCGTATCCGACCGTCGCCGCCCCGAGCCGGGAACGACGGAGGGCCCTCCCCCGCCGGAGCGGGAGGAGGGCCCTCGTCGTGGTGCGGGTCGGGTCAGCTGCAGGGAGTCAGCTTCTGGACGGCCGCCGACAGGGTGCCGGTGCCGCCGAGGAGGACGACGCGCGTCGCTCCGCCGGCCTTGATGTCCTGCAGCACCTTGACCGGAACGCAGGTCGGGGGCACGGCGAAGAGGGGGCTCCCCGTGCGCCCGGCGGCCGCGGCTCCGGCCAGGGCGTCGGGGAAGTTCTCGCCGGTGGCCAGGAACACGGTCTTCGACCCGCGGGGGAAGGCCGCCCGGTTGAGCTGCTCCGAGGTGTCGTAGCGGTCGACTCCGCCGATGCGGGTCACGGCCGGTCCGGCCGGCACCGTGAGGGAGTTCTGGATGCCCGCGCTGACCGACAGCTCGGAGCCCGCGATGGTGAGCACCGGAGGCCGGAGCCCCCGCAGGATCCCGACCGTGGTCGGGTCGGCCGCCGGGAGGCCGCCGTTCACGAGGACGACGGGGGCGGAGTTCTTGCCTGCGGCGGCGGTGGCGCTGAGCGCGTCGGGGAACTTCTCGCCGGTCGCGAGCCAGGCCCCCTTCGGCGAGCCGCCTCCGAAGGCGCTCTCGATGATCTTCCGCGACGTGTCGTAGCGGTCGGTGCCTCCGAGGCGGAAGACCCTCCCGTTCGCGTACTGGCCGAGGTCCGTGGCGAGGGCGTCGCTGACGCTGAGGTCGGAGCCGACGACGACGATCCGCTGGGGCGCGAGACGGGTGAGCTCGTCGCGGACGACCTGGCTCACCGAGTCGCGGTCGACCAGGAGGAGCGGGCCGCCCTGCTTCGCGGCGGCGGGTCCGGCGCTGAGCGCGTCGGGGAAGTTCGCGCCGGTGGCGATGTAGACGACGGGCACGCCGGGGGTGGTGAAGGTCGCCTTCGAGATCTCGACGGCGGTGCCCTGGCGGTCGGTGCCCGCGAGGCGGACGACCTCCGGGCCGGTGCCCGGCGTCGGCGTCGGGGTGGTGGTCGACGGGACGACGCGCAGCGGCGCGCGCACGATGACGCCGGTGCCGGAAGGCTGCTCCCCGCCGCGGCTGAGTCCCTTCACCTCGACCGACGGGGCGCCGAGCGGCGTCGTGTCGCTGAAGTTCAGGTAGCGGTCGAAGAACTCCTGGGTCGGCCGGATCGCGACGCCCCGTCCGCCCTCCACGACCGTGGGAGCGGCCTTCAGGCGGCCGCCGTCCTCCGTGCCGACCGTGGCGCTGAGGCCCGCGAGGTCGAAGAAGCCGGGGACACCGGAGTCGAGGACGATGACGTCGCCCGCGCCGGCCTCGGTGACGGTGCCGCCGCCGGCCCAGAATTCGCCGCCGACGGCGCGGTCGGAGGAGGTGGACGTCGACAGGTCGAGGTCGGCATCCGCGGTTCCGCTCGCAGCCGTCACCGCGAGGGTGGCGGAGAGGGCGAGGACGAAGCCGGTCCGGTCGACGCCGGCCGGAGCGTACGCGTCGTCCGCCTCGTCCTCGGCGCCGTTCAGGAGGAGCGAGAGCGAGGTGCCGCCGAAGGAGCCGGCGGCGCGCCCGATCGGGATCTCGATCGAGTTGGTGGCGGTGTCGACGACGGATTCGCCGCTCGCGAGGTCCGTCGCGGTGCTGCCCAGCTGCCACTCCACGACCCGGTAGCCGGGGTACGACCACTCGGTGAAGGTGTCGGGAGCGGTGGAGTCGGGCAGCTCGACGGTCAGCGTGGTCGCGTCTGCGGCCACCGGCAGCGGCACGTCGGTGCCGAACCGGGCGCTGTCCGACCAGAAGTAGGGCGCGGGCGCGACCGGGATCACCTTGTTCGCTGCGGAGGCCGGTCCCGCCGCCACCAGCGATCCCGCTGCGACGGCCGCGATGCTCGCGAGCGCCGCCCCCGTCCTGATCCAGCGCTTCCTCGTGCTCGTAGGCACCACGGACTACCACCCTTCGTCATGGTGGAGGACCGGTCGTCGACGCTGCAGCCCCCCGTGCGGATCGGTCTCGATCCACGGCCGCGTCCTGGCGTCCGAAAGCTATCGGTCCGCTGTGAGGCGCCGCAATCCCCGCGGACACGATGTCCCGGACGGGGGGTGTGTCACCCGTCCGGGAGGGAGGAGGGCGCCGGCGAGGGGGGTCGCGCTACTTCTTGTCCTTGGTCTCGACGTCGCCGGAGAGCGCGGCGATGAACGCCTCCTGGGGGACCTCGACGCGGCCCACCATCTTCATGCGCTTCTTGCCCTCCTTCTGCTTCTCGAGGAGCTTGCGCTTGCGGGTGATGTCGCCGCCGTAGCACTTGGCCAGGACGTCCTTGCGCATCGCGCTGATCGACTCGCGGGCGATGATCCGGGCGCCGATGGCGGCCTGGATCGGCACCTCGAACTGCTGCCGCGGGATCAGCTTGCGCAGGCGCCCCGTCATCAGCACGCCGTAGGCGTAGGCCTTCTCGCGGTGCACGATCGCGCTGAACGCGTCGACCTGCTCGCCCTGCAGCAGGATGTCGACCTTCACCAGGTCGGCCTCCTGTGAGCCGGCGGGCTCGTAGTCGAGCGAGGCGTAGCCGGCGGTCTTCGACTTGAGGTTGTCGAAGAAGTCGAAGACGATCTCGCCGAGGGGCATGTGGTAGCGGATCTCGACCCGGTCCTCGCCCAGGTACTCCATGCCGATCAGGGTCCCTCGGCGGCTCTGGCAGAGCTCCATGATCGTGCCGACGTAGTCCTTCGGCGCGAGGATCGCGGCCTTGACGATCGGCTCCGTGACGGCGGCGATCTTGCCGACGGGGAACTCGCTCGGGTTCGTGACGGTGACGGTCTTCTTGTCCTCCGTCGAGACCTCGTAGATGACCGAGGGCGCCGTGGTGATGAGGTCGAGACCGAACTCGCGCTGCAGGCGCTCGGTGATGATCTCGAGGTGCAGGAGGCCGAGGAAGCCGCAGCGGAAGCCGAAGCCGAGCGCCACCGACGTCTCGGGCTCGTACACGAGCGCCGCGTCCGAGAGCTTGAGCTTGTCGAGGGCCTCGCGCAGGTCCGGGTAGTCGCTGCCGTCGATCGGGTACAGGCCCGAGAAGACCATCGGGAGCGGCTCGGTGTAGCCGGGCAGCGCCTGCGTCGCGGGCTTGGACGCCGTGGTGACGGTGTCGCCGACCTTCGACTGGCGCACGTCCTTCACACCGGTGATCAGGTAGCCCACCTCGCCGACCGCGAGACCCTGCGTCGCGACGGGCTCGGGGCTCGACACGCCGATCTCGAGGATCTCGTGCGTGGCGCGGGTCGACATCATCTGGATCTTCTCGCGCGGCGAGAGCTTGCCGTCGATCATCCGGACGTAGGTGACGACCCCGCGGTAGGCGTCGTACACGGAGTCGAAGATCATGGCGCGCGCAGGGGCGGAGGGGTCGCCGACGGGCGGCGGGATGAGCTCGGTGACGCGGTCGAGCAGCGCCTCGACGCCCATGCCGGTCTTGCCGGAGACGCGGAGGACGTCGTCCGGGTCGCCGCCGATCAGGCTCGCGAGCTCCTTCGCGTACTTCTCGGGATCCGCGGCCGGCAGGTCGATCTTGTTCAGGACCGGGATGATCGTGAGGTCGTTCTCGAGCGCGAGGTAGAGGTTCGCGAGCGTCTGGGCCTCGATGCCCTGCGCCGCGTCGACCAGGAGGATCGCGCCCTCGCAGGCCGCCAGCGAGCGGCTGACCTCGTAGGAGAAGTCGACGTGGCCCGGAGTGTCGATCATGTTCAGGGCGAACGTGCGCCCGTCGCGCTCCCACGGCATCCGCACGGCCTGCGACTTGATCGTGATGCCGCGCTCGCGCTCGATGTCCATGCGGTCGAGGTACTGCGCGCGCATCGCCCGGTCCTCGACGACACCCGTGATGCCGAGCATCCGGTCGGCGAGGGTGGACTTGCCGTGGTCGATGTGGGCGATGATGCAGAAGTTGCGGATGGACGCCGGATCGGTCGCGGCGGGCTCGAGCCCGGAGTGTGCACGTGGAGACATCGTGGGACCAGTGTCCCATGCCCGGCGGCGGAGGCCGGGACCGGCGGCTACAGATCGAGTCCGTAGGTGCGGGTGGGCTCGACGCCGGGCGGGTTCTCCCGCTCGCCGAGGCGGACGAAGCCCATGCTCTCGTAGAGGGCGTGCGCGGTGGTCATCAGCGTGCCGCTGTTCATCACGACCCGCTGGAGGCCCCGCTCGGCGGCGAGCATCACGACGAACTCGGTGAGCAGCCGCCCGAGACCCCGCCCGCGTGCCTCCGGGGCGACGGCGAGAAGCCGCCAGTCCAGCTCGCCGGGGCGGCCGAGCTCGTACAGGTTCGCGCCCGGGCGCGCGGTGGTGACCGTGGCGAGGATCCGCCCGTCGCACTCGACGGCGACCCAGACCTCGCCCTCGACGTCGTGCCGGGCGACCGCGGCGACGTCGGCGGCGTACTCCTCCCCCAGCTCGTAGTCGTGGGCGTAGGCGGCGAGCCGCAGGCGCGAGACCTCGTCGTACTCCTCCGCCCGGACGCGCCGGACCAGCACCTCGGCGGCGCTCATCCGCGCACCGGGGCCGGGAGGGCGCGCAGCCCGTGCTCCAGCGCCGCGGGGTCAGCGGCGAGGCAGACGCGGATCCAGCCCTCGCCGGTGCGGCCGAAGGCGCTGCCGGGAGCGACGGCGACGAGGGTCTCGAGGAGGAACGACTCGACCCAGGAGGCGACGTCCCCGCCGGTCGCGTGCGCCATGTCGATCCACAGGTAGAACGCGCCCTCGGGCTCGCGGTAGGCGATCCCCCGCTCGTCGAGCACGCCCGTCGCGAGCCGCAGGTTGGCGAGGTAGTGGTCGGAGGCGGAGGCCACGGCGTCCTGCGGCCCGGTCAGAGCGGCGAGGGCGGCGCGCTGGTCCGGAGTGGCGACGCAGCTGATGGCCGCCTCCTGCACCGTGACCATGATCGACGTGAAGCCCGGAGGCGTCACGAGGTAGCCGACGCGGACACCGGTCATCGCGTACGTCTTCGAGAAGGAGAAGACGCTGAGGACGCGGTCGGCGTCGTCCCCGCGCTCCTGGGCGATCGCCGCGAGGCTCACGTGCGGGCGCCCGTAGGTGAAGTACTCGTAGACCTCGTCGCTGAGCACCCACAGGTCGTGGCGCCGGGCGATGTCGAGCAGGCGCTCGAGGACCTCCCTCGGGAACACCACGCCGAGCGGGTTGGAGGGGCTGTTGACGATCAGGACGCGGGTCCGGTCGGTGATCAGGCGCTCGACCTCGTCGGGATCGGGGAGGAAGGCGTTCTCGGCGCGCAGCGTGTACGGCACGGGGACGGCGCCGATGGTCCGCGCGTTGGTCGTGAAGACGGTGTAGCCCGGGTCGGGGATGAGCACCTCGTCGCCGGGCCCGAGCAGGAGCGTCATCGCCTGGTGCAGCGCCTGCGTGGCGCCGACGGTCACCCAGACCTGCTCGACGTCCGCCTCGATGCCGTTGTCGCGCGCCAGCTTCTCCACGATGGCCCGCCGGAGCTCGGGCACGCCGCCGTTGGGCCCGTAGCGGGTGTCGTCGGCCGCCCACGCCGCTCGGGCCGCCTCGATGATGTGCGGCGCGGTCGGCACGTCGGGCTCGCCCACCGCGAGGAGGGTGACTCCGTCGAGCCGCAGCGCGATCTCGAACAGGTGGCGGATGCCCGAGGGCGGCACCGCGGAGAGGTGATCGGCGAGACGGGGCACCGGCGTCACGTTACCGGCGGGCCCGGACCGCGAGACGCCACGGCGGTCCGCCTCCCCCGGCGTGTCGCCCCGGCGGCCCCGACCCGGACGGCGCCGCACCCGCGGGCGCGGCGCGGTTGAAGGGTGACGACGGGTGCGCTAAAGTTCCTTGTTGGCTTGCGCTCCCCCTCCGGACACCCGGCAGGCGTGGAGTGATCAGAAGCCGGCGACCTCCAGTCGCACCGCAGGGCGTTCAGACGCCCGCGGAAGGGGCACTCCGTCGAGTAGCCGGCTGCACACACGCACATCCGAGAAGAAGGTAATCCACGTGGCAAACATCAAGTCGCAGATCAAGCGCAACCTCACCAACAAGAAGGCGAACGAGCGCAACAAGGCCGTCAAGAGCGAGCTGAAGACCGCCATCCGCTCGGTCCACACCGCCATCGCCGCCGGTGACACCGAGAAGGCCGGCACCGCCCTCGCCTTCGCCGCCAAGAAGCTCGACAAGGCCGCCAGCAAGGGCGTCATCCACAAGAACCAGGCAGCGAACCGCAAGTCGGCCATCGCGAAGCAGGTCGCCGCGCTGTAATACTGCGCGAAGCTGCAACGACGAAGGGTCCGGCCATTGGCCGGGCCCTTCGTCGTTGCAGCTTCGCGGTCGACGGGCTCCTCGTGCCTCGTCGCCCGTCGCGCGGTCGGCTTCCGCGCATGGTTGCGGTGGGAGGAGCGGGTTTCGTTCCGGGTACGACGATCCGCTCGCACGCGGATCGCCGGTGACCCTGCGAGGTCGACGGGCGACGCTTCGTCGTCCATCGGACGTGGCGCGGTCGGGTCTCATGACGGTCGCGGTGGGAGGAGCGGGGAGCGTTCCGGGTACGACGATCCGCTGACACGCGGATCGCCGGTGACCCTGCGGGGTCGTCGTCCGACTCTTCGTCGGCCGCGGTGCGACCCTGCGAGGGGAGGTGATCCCCTCACTGCTGGTCGAGTAGCCGCGGAGCGGCGGATCGAGACCCGCCGGAGACGAGGTCGAAGCGGATCGCGGGAGCAGGGCCTTTCGGGCGGGTCAGAGGCCCCGGGCGGAGACGACGGAGACCATGCGCTCGAGGGCGTACACGGGGTCGCGGGTGGCGCCCTTCACGTTCGCGTCGGCATCGGCGATCGTCAGGATCGCGGTGCCGAGGCCCTCGCCGGTCCAGCCCTGAAGGTCGCGCCGGGCCCGGTCCACCTGCCACGGAGCGAGGCCCAGACGCGAGGCGACCTGGCCCGAGCCCTCGCGCGAGCCGGCGACCTTCGCCATGGTCCGCAGCTTGCTCGCGAACGCGGCGACGATCGGTACCGGGTCGGCACCGGAGGCGAGGGCGTGGCGGAGCCCGAGCAGCGCCTCGCCGTGACGGCCCGCGATCGCCGAGTCGGCGACGGTGAAGGCCGTGGTCTCGACGCGGCCGCCGTAGTACTTCGCCACGGTCGCCTCGGTGATCTCTCCGGTGACGTCGGACAGCAGCTGCTGGCACGCCGACGCGAGCTCGTCGAGGTCGTCGGAGAACGCCGACACCAGGGCTCGGACGGCACCGGTGGTCGCCGTGCGGCCGGCGGTGCGGAACTCGGCGATCGCGAAGTCGACCTTGTCGCTCTCGCGCTTGAGCTCGGCGCAGACGATCTCGATGCCGCCGCCCGTACCCGAGCGGATGGCGTCGAGGAGCTTCTTGCCCCGGTTGCCGCCGCCGTGGCGGAGCACCAGGGTCGCCCCGTCCGCGGGCGCCGAGAGGTAGTCGAGGGTCTCGAGGAGGAACGCGTCCGTGCACTTCTCGACGTTCGAGACGCGGATGAGGCGGGGCTCGTCGAAGAGGGACGGGCTCGCGAGCGTCAGCAGCTCCCCCGGCGCGTAGCCGCCGGCGTCGATGTCGCTGACCTCGAGGCTCGGATCCTCGGCCCGGAGGAACTCACGGAGGAAGCGCAGCGCGCGGTCGGCGAGGAACTGCTCCGGGCCGGTGATCAGCACGATCGGCGCCGGCCGGGTCTGGTTCCAGGCGAGCTGCGGGATCGCCGCCTTCGAGGGCGCTGCCTTCGCGCGCGCCGGGGCCCTGCCTGCCATGCCGTGTCCTTCCGTGCCGCGCCCGTCCGAGCGCCCTCCACCCTACGGCCCGCTCACGGCGCCCCGAGGCCGCCGCGGGAGCCGTCGCGCCGCTCACCCAGACCGCGATCCCGTCGCTGCGGGACGCGAGCACGACCGTACCCTCGACATCCGACCTCAGCGCCTCGACCCCGCGCTCGGCCAGCAGAGCGAGGAGCGACGGATTCGGATGTCCGTAGTCGTTCTCCGCCCCGACGGAGATCAGCCCGACGCTCGCGCCGAGCGCGTCGTAGAGGGCGGGCGACTGGTCGGCGGAGCCGTGATGCGCGACCTTGACGACGTCGACCCGGCCGACCGGCAGCCGGGAGACGCGTCCCTGCTCCTGCTCGCCGAGGTCGCCCAGGAGCGCGACGGAGAGCGGGCCGCCGCGGGCGTCCGCGCCGATGTCGACCCGGAGGGTCACGCTCGCCTCGTTGCCCCGCAGCGCGCTCCGCCGCTCCGGCCACTCGACCCGCCAGCGCAGCGAGCCGAGCGCGCCGCTGTCGCCGCGGACCGCCTCCTGCACGGCGACCCCCGCGCCGGTGAGCGCCGCCCGGTCGCGCTCGTCGTCGCGGCCCGCGGCGGGCCCGACGAGCGCGGCGTCGGTCCGTCCGAGGACGGCCTGGAGCCCGCCGACGTGGTCGAGGTCGTAGTGCGTGAGCACCAGCAGCGGGATCCGGTCCACTCCCATCAGGCGGAGGCAGGCCTCGAGCGGTGCGGGCTCGGGCCCCGTGTCGACGAGCAGCACGCCCGCGTCTCCGCGGAGGAGGACCGCGTCGCCCTGCCCGACGTCGCACATCGCGACACGCCAGTCCTCGGGAACCGAGGCGGCGCGGAGGAGCGGCGTGGCGACGGTGGTGCCGCCGGCGGCCGCGATCGCGCACGCCAGCCCGACGGCGGCGATCCGGCGCACCCGCGCGAGCCGCGGCGACTGCGTGACGAGCACGAGGGCGAGCAGGGTCAGCACGGTGAGCGCGAGCGCTCCTCCCACGCCGGGCCACCAGGCGATCCTCGGAGCGGGCCACGAGTCGACGGCGCGGGCGATCGAGGCGATCCACCAGGCGGGAACGGCGGCGAGACGGATCGCCGCGTCGGCGGCTCCGGGCCACCAGGGAGCGAGCAGGCAGCCGACGAGCCCGAGCCCGGTCGCGGCGGGTGCCGCGGGCTCGGCGAGCAGGTTGGCGAGCACCCCGTACACCGGCACCGACGGGTCCACGAGCAGCAGCACGGGCTGGCAGGCGAGCTGCGCCGCGGTCGGCACCGCGAGCAGCAGGGCGAGAGGCCGGGGCAGCACCCGCCCGAGAGCGCCCGCGATCGGCTCGGCGAGAAGCAGGAGTCCGGCGGTGGCGAGGACGGACAGCACGAAGCCGAGCCTCCCCGCGATCGAGGGGTCGGCGGCCACGAGGAGGACGACGGTCGCGAGCAGAGCGGGCACGGCCGCTCCGGAGCGGCGCCCGAGCCGCGCGAGGAGGACCACCGTCGCCATCACGGCGGCCCGCACCACGCTCGGCTCGGGGGTCACCAGCACGACGAAGCCGGCGAGCAGGGCGAGGGCGGCGACGGTCCGGAGGCGGCGCCCTGCGCCGAGGAGCGCCGCGATCGTCCAGCCGGCGACCACCACCACGGCGCAGTTGGCGCCCGAGACGGCGGTCAGGTGGGTGAGCGACGCGGTGCGCATCGCCTCCTCGAGCCCCACGTCGAGCGCGGACGTGTCGCCGGTCGCGAGGCCCGGCAGCAGACCCGCCACATCGCCGCCGACCAGCGCCGCGCGTTCGAGGAAGCGCGAGCGCAGCACCTCCGCGACGGCCGCCGCTCCCCCGGGACCGCGCCGGTCCTCAACGGACGCCGCTCTCAGCATCGTCGCCTCGCCGACGGGCCCCTCCTGCGCCGCAGCACGCGCCTCCAGGTCGAGCTCGGCGCCCACGGGCAGACGACCGCCGGGATCGGCGAGCAGCACGCGGACGGGGGCCGCGGTCGACGCGTCTCCCACCCGCAGCGCCGTCGCGTCGAACCACACTCCCCCGGTCGCGAGCGGTCGGGCACCCGTATCGACGCGCACGGTGACCGGGGTGAGGGCGCGATCCTCCTGCGCCTCCCGCATCGACGCCGGGTGGTCACCGGGCGCCGCGGCGACGACGGAGGTGAGGGCGAGGGCGGCACCCGCGCCCGCGACGAGCACCGCTCCGACCAGCCGCTCGCCGAGGCCGCGCCGGAGCAGGACGCACGCCGCCCCGAGGAGCACCCAGCCCGCGGCGCACCACGAGAGGCCCCCGTCGAGCACCGCCGCGACCGGCAGCATCCCGGCCGCCCACGCCGTGGTCCAGGCGAACACCGCTGCCGGCAGGAGCCGCAGGTCCGCCGCCCGCACGCTCCTCACGGCGCGACCTGGTCGCGGAACGCGGCGAGCGTCTTCTCCCCGATCCCGGGGACCTCGAGCAGCTGGTCGACAGAGGAGAACGGGCCGTTCGCCTCCCGGTGGGCGACGATCTTCTTCGCGGTCGCCGGGCCGATCTCGGGCAGCTCCTCCAGCTGGGCCGCCGTCGCCGTGCTCAGGCTCAGCACGGATCCGGCGGCGGAGGCCCCTCCTGGAGCGGCCCCGCCCGGAGCGGCTCCCGCCGCGGCCGGCGCCGCTCCCACGGCCGGCACGACGATCTGCTCGCCGTCCACGAGCCTCCGGGCCAGGTTGACCGCCGCGCGCTCCGCCGACTCCTGGAACCCTCCGGCGGCGGCGACCGCGTCCGCCACCCGCGCCTCCGGCGACAGGACGTACAGCCCCGGAGAGGCGACCTCCCCGGCCACGTGCACGTACAGCGACTCGACCGCCGCAGCAGCGGGCGCACTCGTCGACACGGCGGGCTCCAGGACCCGCTCATGACCGCTCGACCGCGCTCCCGCGAGCAGCACCGCGACCACCGCGGCGCCGATGACGAGCACGACCGCCGCTCCCACTCCCACGCGCCAGCGCGGGCGGGCGCGGCGGGGCCGCAGCAGCGCCGTCAGCTGCTCGTCGTCCGTCCCGCTGGTCTCTGGCATCCGCCGACGGTAGGACCCGTGTCCCCGCCCGGAGCGGCCGCCGACACCGATCCGGGGAGAGCCCGCCGGATCGCCTCCCTGTGGAGGAGAGGGCAGCACCGGCGCAGGACGCACGACGGGGCCCCTCCCGCGAGAGGAGGAGCCCCGTCGGGACGGATCGGCGGCTAGACCGCCTTCGTCACCAGGTTCACCAGGCGCGGGGCCCGCACGATCGCCTTCACGACCTCGCGGCCGACGAGAGCCCGGGCGACGCCGGCCGTGGCCCGCGCCTTCTCCTCGAGCTCGTCGGAGGAGATCTTCGGCGAGACCTCGAGCCGGTCGCGGACCTTGCCGTCGACCTGCAGGATCGCCGTGACCTTCTCCTCGACCAGCAGCGACGGGTCGGCCTTGCGCCACAGCGCGTGCGCGACGGTGCCCTCGTAGCCCAGACGGTGCCACATGTCCTCGGCCGTGTACGGCGCGAACAGGTTGAGAGCCATCGCGACCACCTCGACCGCCTCGCGAACCGCGGGGTCCCCGGCCCCGGCGCCCGAGTCGACGACCTTGCGGGTCGCGTTGACGAGCTCCATCAGCCGCGCGACCACGACGTTGAACTTGAACGCCTCGATCAGCGACGGGGACTCCGCGAGGAAGCGGTGGGTCTGGCGGCGCAGAGCCGCGTCGCCCGACTTCCACTCGACGTCGGGCCTCGAGGTGACGTCCTTCGCCAGGCGCCAGGCGCGGGCGAGGAACTTCGCGCTGCCGCCGGGCGAGACGTCGGCCCAGTCGATGTCGTCCTCGGGCGGGCCGGCGAACGCCATCGTCAGGCGCACGGCGTCGACGCCGAACTCGTCCAGCTGGTCCGAGAGGCGGACGATGTTGCCCTTCGACTTCGACATCGCCGCGCCGTCCATCTGCACCATGCCCTGGTTGAGCAGCGCCGTGAACGGCTCCGTGAACGACACGTAGCCCAGGTCGAACAGCACCTTGGTGATGAAGCGCGCGTACAGCAGGTGCAGGATCGCGTGCGTCACGCCTCCGACGTACTGGTCGACGGGCGCCCACTTCTCGGCGAGCTTCGGATCGAAGGCCTGCGTGTCGTCCTTCGGCGAGAGGAAGCGGAGGAAGTACCACGAGGAGTCGACGAAGGTGTCCATCGTGTCCGGGTCGCGGCGCGCGGGCGAGCCGTCCACCGGGTGCGGCACGTTCACCCAGTCCTCCGCCGCTCCGAGCGGCGACGAGCCCTTCGGCTGCAGATCGAGGCCGTCGGTGGAGGGCAGGACGACGGGCAGCTGGTCCTCGGGAACCGGCACGAGCTCGCCGTCGGCTCCGTGGATGATCGGGATGGGGGTGCCCCAGTAGCGCTGGCGCGAGATCAGCCAGTCGCGCAGGCGGTAGTTCTTGGCCGAGCGGCCGCGGCCGCGCTCCTCGAGCATCCTGATGACGCGCTCGATGGCGGTGCGCTTGGAGAGCCCGTCGAGCGGCCCGGAGTTGATCAGGCGGCCGTCGCCGGTCAGCGCCTCGCCGGTCGTGGCGGGGTCGAGCGAGTACTCCTTCTCGAGCGCGGCCAGCTCCTCCGGGTCCTCCGGGATGACCGGGATCGCCCCGGTGACGGAGGCGTTGGTGTCGACGACCACGCGCACGGGCAGGTCGAAGGCGCGGGCGAAGTCGAGGTCGCGCTGGTCGTGCGCCGGCACGGCCATGACGGCTCCGTGGCCGTAGTCGGAGAGGACGTAGTCGGCGGCCCAGATCGGCAGCCGCTCGCCGTTCACGGGGTTCACCGCGTAGCGGCCGAGGAACACGCCGGTCTTGGGGCGGTCGGCGGTCAGGCGCTCGATCTCGCTCGACTTCTGCACCGTCTCGAGGTAGCTGCGGAACGCGTCGCGGATCGCGGGCTCGGAGCCCTCGACCAGCTCGGAGGCGAGGTCGGAGTCGGGCGCGACGACCATGAAGGTCGCCCCGTAGAGCGTGTCGGGGCGCGTGGTGAAGACGGTGACGCGCTCGTCGCGGCCCTCGATCTCGAACTCGACGTCGGCGCCGATGGAGCGGCCGATCCAGTTGCGCTGCATGGCGATGACCTTCGACGGCCAGGATCCCTCGAGCTGGTTCAGGTCGTCGAGCAGGCGGTCGGCGTAGTCGGTGATCTTGAAGTACCACTGCGTGAGCTTCTTCTTGACCACGACCGCGCCGGAGCGCTCGGAGGTGCCGTCCGCGAGGACCTGCTCGTTCGCCAGAACCGTCTGGTCCACCGGGTCCCAGTTGACCCAGCTGTCCTTGCGGTAGGCGAGGCCCTTCTCGTACATCTTGAGGAACAGCCACTGGTTCCACTTGTAGTACTCAGGGTCGGAGGTGTGCAGCACGCGGTCCCAGTCGAAGGACGCGGCGTAGCGCTTCATCGAGCGCTTCTGCTGCTCGATGTTGTCGTAGGTCCAGGTGACCGGGTTCAGCCCGCGCTTGATCGCGGCGTTCTCGGCGGGCAGGCCGAAGCTGTCCCAGCCGATCGGGTGGAGGACGTTGAAGCCCTGCTGGCGCCAGTAGCGCGCGATCACGTCTCCGAGCGCGTACGCCTCGGCGTGGCCCATGTGCAGGTCGCCCGAGGGGTACGGGAACATGTCGAGCACGTACTTGCGGGGGCGCTTGTCGTCGGGGTCGTCCGTCGCGAACGGGCGCGTCTCCTCCCAGATCGGGAGCCACTTCTCCTGGAGCGCTCGGAAGTCGTAGCGCTCCTCGTCGCTCGCGCCGGTCTGCCGGGAGGTGTCTTCTGCCACAGGTGCTTCTCACTTCTGAAGGAGGGGGAGAACGCGCACGCGTGGGCGGCTGCGTTCGACCATCAACCCTACTGGCCCTGCGCGCACGGCAGACGAACGCGGCGCCCGCTCACTCCTCGGCGGCGCCCAGCACCGCGAGGAGCGCCCGCGCCTTCAGCCGCGTCTCCTCGACCTCCTCCTCCGGCACCGAGAGCGCGGTGATGCCGCCGCCGGTCCCCAGGCGGGCGCGCTCGCCGTCGAGCACGAGGGTGCGGATGGTCATCGCGAGGTCCAGTGAGCCGTCCGAGCCCAGGCGGCCGAAGGCGCCGGAGTAGACGCCGCGGGGACCGCCCTCCCACTCCCGCAGCAGCTCCACCGCCCGGCGCTTGGGCGCTCCCGTCATCGAGCCGGCCGGGAAGAGGGCCGCGATCAGCTCGGCGATCCCGACGCCCGGCGCGCGGCGGGCCGAGACCTCGCTGACCAGCTGGTGGACGTGCGGGTAGCTCTCCACCTCGAGCAGGCGGTCGACGACGACGGAGCCGGGGGCGGCGATCCGGGCGAGGTCGTTGCGGACGAGGTCCACGATCATCACGTTCTCGGCCCGCTCCTTCACGCTCGACACGAGCTCGTCCCGGAGCGCGCGGTCCTCGTCGGCGTCCCGGCCCCGGGGACGCGTGCCCTTGATGGGATGCGTGGCGACGCGTCCGTCGGCCCCGCCGGTGAGGAACCGCTCGGGCGAGGCGCTGACGAGCGCGAGCGGGCCGAGGCGGATCAGCCCGCCGTGATGGCTCGGGCTGGAGCGGCGGAGGCGACGGTACGCCTCGACCGGATCGAACCGGCCCTCGACGACGATCTCGTCGGTGAGGCAGAGCTGGTAGGCGTCCCCCGCGCGGATGGCCTCCTGGCAGCGGCCGATCAGCGCCGTGTACTCGGCGGCGGAGTGACGGCGGACCGGGACGCCGGCGGGCTCGGGATCCGCGGGGTCCGCGGGTGCGGGCGCCCCGACGAGCTCGAGCAGGCGCGCGGTGAGCTCCTGCACGTCTCCCGTGGCGACCAGGCGGACGGTCCGGGCCCCGTGGTCGAACTCGAGCACGGGGTCGCCCCGGAGCAGGGCGAGAGCGGGCGGATCCGCGGGGCCGGTCGGCGCCGAGGGCAGGGAGACGGAGGCGGCTCCCGCCTCGTAGGAGATCCAGCCGTAGCGGCCGAGCGCGCGGTCGCCCGCGGGGGCCTCGTCGTCGATCGCGGCGAGCGCCGCCGCCACGTCGCCGCCGGCCTCGACGAGGAGCACGTCCTCGCGGGCGCACGCCCCGAGGTAGGAGCGGCCGCTCGTCGCTCCGAGGCCCGAGTCGAGCCAGAACGACGCCTCGGCCGTGGCGAACAGGGCGTGGTGCGCGAGCTCCGGATCGACCCAGGGCAGCTCGACCGAGCGGACGTGCCGATCCTCCGAGACCACTGGGCTAGCGTAGGCGGTCGTGGACGGCGAGCAGGTTCGGGAGTGGGACGGGCGGGCCCTGACGAGCGTTCCCGAGCCACCCGGCACCTCCCTGGACGCGGCCGACTCCTGGCTGGTGGACGAGGGCCGGGTCCGCGGACTCGACCTGCACCGCGAGCGGTTCGCCGCCTCCGTCGCCTCGGCGGGAGGACACCCGGACGTCGAGGCGTTCCTCGACGCAGCGATCGCCGCCCTGCCCCGCGAGGGCCGGTCCTTCCCGCGCGTCGAGCTCTCGGGAGGCGCCCTGCGGCTCCGGCTGCGACCCGCCCCGCCGACGACCCGCTCCGTGGTGCTGTGGACGAGCCCAGTGGATCCGCGCCGGACACCCTCCTGGAAGGGGCCGGACATCGCACGTCTTGCCCTCCTCCGCACGCGCGCGCACGCCGCGGGAGCGGACGAGGCCGTGCTGCTCGACGCCGACGGCGCCGTCATCGACGGAGCGAGCAGCGCGATCCTGTGGTGGCTGGGCGATGCGCTGGTCGTCCCTCCGGCGACGAGTACGCGCGTGCGCAGCGTGACGGCCCGCACGGTCTCAGTGCTCGCCGGCGCGCTCGGCGTGGACGTGATCGAGGCCCCGGCCGAGCCGGAGTCGCTGGAGGGCCGTGAGGTCTGGACGGCCAACGCCCTGCACGGTCTCCGGCTGGTGACCGCCTGGGTGGACGGACCGGCGCTCGCCGCGGAGCCGGGCCGCCTGGACGCCTGGCGGAAGCGGCTGGACGCTCTCAGGCGGCCCCTCCCGGCGCTCTGACCCCGCGGAGGACCTCAGCTCCCGCGCGTCCCCCAGACGGAGGGCCCCCGTTCCGGTCGCACTCGGGCGTCGGCCGTGCGAGCATCGAGTACCCCCTCTCCCGGCCCCCGCCGGCCACTCGAGAAAGTCCTGCGATGACGCGTTCCCCCTCCCCCCGCCCTCTCGCCTCCGGGCTGATCGCGCTCGTCGCGACCGGTGCCCTGCTCTTCGGCGCGACCCCGGCCCTCGCCGCGGAGAACCCGCAGAAGCCCCTGTCCTCCTCCGAGGAGGCGCCGACCGGCCTCGCTCCCGCGAGCGAGTCGCCCGAGGCCGCCCAGCAGACCGCCCGCGCGGCCGTCAGCTACTACAACGCCCTTGTCGGCGGCGAGGAGCTGGCCGCCGGACAGCGGATCGTCTCGGGCACGAACGGCTACTCGTTCCGGATGCAGACCGACGGCAACGCCGTGGTCTACGACCCGCAGGGCCGCCCCACCTTCGCCACGAACACCCAGGGCCGCGGCGACCACCTGGTCATGCAGACCGACGGCAACATGGTCGTCTACTCCGCCAAGGGCGGCCCCGTGTGGAGCACGAACACGATCAACGAGGCGGGAGCCTCGGTGATCATGCAGCCCGACGGCAACCTCGTCGTCTACCGCGAGAACGGCTCGCCCGCCTGGGCGAGCAGCGTCCGCCGCGTCATCGCCGAGCCGGTGACCGACACGCTGTTCACGGAGCAGACCCTCCGCCCCGTCCACCAGCTCACCTCCGCCGACGGCCGCTTCAGCGCCGTCATGCAGAACGACGGCAACTTCGTCGGCTACGGCCCCCAGGGCGCCGTCTGGGGCACCGGCACCGGCGGCTCCGGCAACCGCATCACCATGCAGAAGGACGGCAACGCCGTCATCTACGGCTCCGACGGCTTTGTCAAGTGGTTCTCGGGCACGCGCGGCAAGGACCTCCGCCTGGGCATCAACAACGCCGGCTCGCTGATCATCGTGAACCCGTCCGACGACGTGATCTGGACCAGCCAGGCCGCCTTCCCCTCGACCACCCTCTACGCGGCGAACTCGCTCGAGGCGGGCAGCTTCCTCCGCTCCGCGAACGGCGTCTACCGAGCGGTGATGCAGGCGGACGGCAACTTCGTCGTCTACGGCAAGAACGGCCCGATCTGGGCGTCGAAGACCACCCGCGCCGGCGGCTTCTTCGCCCTCGACACCAGCGGGCAGATCGCCGTGGGCACCGAGACGACGAGCGGATGGTCGGTCGTCCCGCCCGCCGCGTCGGTCGGCCCCTACAAGCTCGTCATGCAGGACGACGGCAACCTCGTCGAGTACGACAGCCGCCGCGCGGTCTGGGCCAGCCGCGGCTGACGCCCCTCCGCCACGACGCCCCCTGGTCCCCGGACCGGGGGGCGTCGTCGTCTCCCCCGCCGTGGGACGATTCCCCCGACCCCGCCGCCCTCCCCGACAGGACCCCTGCGATGACGCACCTCCCCTCCGGCCGCTCCCTGACCGCCTCCCTCGCGGCGCTCGCCGCCACGGGCGCGCTCCTGCTGGGCTCGCTGCCCGCCTCCGCGGTCGAGGCCCCGCCCTCGGCGTCCTCCGCCGTCGCCTCCGCCGCGGTCCTCCGTGCCGGCGAGCAGCTCGCGCGCGGCGAGCGCCTGGTGTCCCCCGACGGCGCCTCCTCCCTCGTGATGCAGACCGACGGCAACGCCGTGGTCTACGCCGCCGGCGGCCGTCCCACCTGGGCCTCGGGCACGCAGGGGCGCGGCGACAGCCTGCGGATGCAGGACGACGGCAACCTCGTCGTGTACGCCGCGGACGGGCGCCCGGTCTGGGCGAGCGGCACGGTGGCCGACCCGGGCGGCGAGCTGCGGATGCAGGACGACGGCAATCTCGTGATCTACCGCCGCAGCGGCTCGGCCGCCTGGGCCAGCAGCATCGGCGGCCGGATCGACGAGCCGCGCACCGACACCCTCCGCCGCGGCAGCACCCTCTACGCGGGGAACCGGCTCGCCACCCAGGGAGGCACCACGGCGGTGATGCAGGCGGACGGCAACCTCGTGGTCTACGGGCAGGGCGGGGCTCTCTGGGCGAGCGGCACCCGCGGCCGGGGCAACGTCCTCCGGATGCAGGACGACGGGAACGCCGTGGTCTACACCGCGGACGGCGCGCCCCTGTGGGCCTCGGACACGTCCGGCGAGCCGGGCGCCACGATGGTCCTCCGCGAGGGCGATCTCCGGATCGCGGACGACTCCGGTGTGCTCTGGAGCAGTGCCGCGCTCGTCGTGCGCGACTCGCTCTCCCCGAGCGGCCTCGTCGTCGCGGGCACGCGGCTGACCTCGGCGAGCGGGCAGTGGCGGGCCGAGATGCAGCGCGACGGCAACTTCGTCGTCTACGGGCCGAACGGCGCGGACTGGGCGACGAACACCTCCTCCGCCTCCGGTGCCGCCTTCTCGATGAGCTCCGAGGGCCGGCTCGACGTGGCCGACTCCCGGATCCTCTGGCTGCGGTTCCCGAGGATCTCCTTCGGCATCGGCCAGAGCGGCGTCGTCGCGCCCTACCGCCTCGTGCTGCAGGACGACGGCCGCCTCGTCGAGTACGACGGCATCGGACGGGCCGTCTGGGCCAGCCGGGGCTGACGCGCGACGCATGATGGAGGGGTGAGCGACCCCGGCGACTTCATCCGCTCGGCCCTGGAGTACGAGGGCGACGTCTGGCGCGCGCAGGACGTGCGCGAGCGCCTGGGAGCAGGGCTCGACTCGACGGGCGCCTCGGTCGGGGCGGTCCGCGGCACCGTCCGCGACGCGCTGAGGAAGTTCCGCTCGCTCGAGCACGACGACGTGACAGCCCTCTCCTCCGAGCTGTGGGAGCCGGCGGTAGTCGAGCCGCGGCTGGCGGCCGTCGTGCTGCTGCAGTCCCGAGCCGAGTGGCTGCGCGGCTCCGACCTCACCCGGCTCGAGGGCTTCGTCCGCGACTCCCGCGTGGACGAGCTGAGCGACCCGCTGGCCCGCGACGTCGTCGCTCCGCTCCTGGCCGGGCTGCTTGGAGCGGCGCGGACCCGGGCGGACGCGGTCCTCGACCGCTGGGAGGCGGAGGGCGGGCGCCTGGCGCGCGCGGCCTCCCTGGCGCGGGCCTCGGTCCCGACGGAGCACGGCTGAACGGCCGCTCGGACCGACCGCCCCGCGGAGCCGGACGCCTGCTCAGGCGGCCCGGTACTCCTGAGCCGCCGTGCCGTCCGCCACCCGGATCCGCGTGTCGAACTCCAGGCCCGGATCGACCCGGTGCGCGATCAGGACCACCGTCCGCCCCTCGGCGGCGCGGAGCAGATCCCCGAGCAGGGCGTCGGCCACGGGAGCGTCCACCGACGCCGTCGGCTCGTCCAGCACCAGGACGCGGAAATCGGCCAGGAGTGCGCGTGCGAGGGCGATCCGCTGAGCCTGGCCGCCCGAGACGAGCGAGCCCCGCTCCCCCACCCGCGCGTCGAGCCCGCCGCGTGCAGCGACCCAGGGCCCGAGCCCGACCCGCTCGAGCACCGCCTCGAGCACGGCGCCATCGGCCTCGGGCCGCGCGAAGAGGAGGTTCTGCCGGATCGTGTCGTCGAAGAGGTACGGCTGCTGCTCCACGAGTCCGACCCGCTTCCGCACCTCCGCCTGCGGCAGCGTGCGCGCCTCGACTCCGCCCAGGAGGTAGCTGCCGGAGTGGTCGAGGAAGCGCACCAGAGCGTGCGCGAGCGTGGTCTTCCCGGAGCCGCTGCCGCCGGTGACGAGGACGCGCGCACCCTCCGGCAGGTCGAGCGAGACGCCCCGCAGCGCGGGCGTGTGCGCGCCGGGCCAGCTCACCGACAGGTCGCGCAGGACGATGCCGGCGCCCCGGGGAGCCGGGGCGTCCGGGTCCACGTCCGCGTCGGTCGCGAGCGCCGGCGACGCCGCCTCGGCGTCCAGATCGGCCAGGCGCTGAGCGCTCGAGAGCGCGGTGCGCGCCGCCTGCACGGCGAGCGGCGCGGCGGCGGCGACCTCGAACACCGCGAGCGGCACGAGCGCGACGACTCCCAGCGCCGGACCGCCGAGGTCGCCGATCGCCGGGATCCCGAGCGCGAGGCCCGCCCAGACCGCACCGCCCGAGCAGAGGGCGAGGACGGCCGCGGCCAGTCCGGCGGAGGCCGCCCGCCGACGCGCCGCTCGGGCGAGCGACTCCTCCGCGCGTGCCACGTCCGCCAGAGCGTCACCCGCCGCATCGAAGGCGATGAGCACGTCGAGGCGGGTGACCAGCAGGTTGAGGCGCTCGGCGAGCTCCCCGCGCAGGGGCGCCAGCTCGCGATCCGCCTGCGCGGAGAGGCGGCCGGCGCCCAGAGCCCCGCCGGCGAAGGCGAGGACGAGCAGCGCCAGCAGCACGGCGCCCATCGCCGGCAGCAGCAGCCAGACGCCGACCACGGAGACCGCAGCGACCAGCGCCGCGACGACCAGCGGCTGCACGACGCGCAGCGGCACGTCCTGCTGGGCGTCGACGTCCGATACCACCCGGGAGACCAGGTCGCCGCGGCGCACGCGGCCCAGCCCGTCCGGCGCGACCGGCACCAGGCGCTCGTAGACGCCCGCCCGGAGCTCCGCGAGCGCGCGGAAGGCGGCGTCGTGGCCGGTCAGCCGCTCGAGGTAGCGGAAGAAGGCCCGCGCCAGCGCGAACGCCCGCACGCCCACGACGGCCATGGAGAGGAACAGGATCGGCGGCTGCTCGGCCGCGCGGACGATCAGCCAGGCCGAGCAGGCCAGCAGCGCCACGACGGCCGAGGAGGAGAGCAGACCGAAGGACAGCCCCGGCAGGAAGCGGCGCGGCCCGGGCATCGCGGCGCGGAGGACGTCGGAGCGGTTCACCTCGCGACCGCCCCCGCCGGCGCCAGGGCGATCACGGCGTCGGCCGCCGCGACCGTCGCGGGCCGGTGGCTGGCGACGACGACGATCGTCCCGCTCTCCGCCAGCGTCCGGAGTCCGGCGAGCAGCGCCCGCTCGGACTCCTCGTCGAGGGCGGCGGTCGGCTCGTCCAGGGCCAGCACCGCGCACCCGCGCTCGAGCAGGCGGTGCACGGCGCGGGCGACGGCGACGCGGGCGCTCTGCCCGCCCGAGAGGCCCGTCCCCTCGGCGTCGAGCCGGCGCTCGGGGTCCACGTCGACCGCGGCGATCGCCAGGGCCCGCCGCACGCGCTCGGGGTCCGGCGAGAGTGCTCCGAGCCCGACGGCGGAGGCGACGCTCCCCGGGAGCAGGTCGGGCCGCTGGCCCGCCCAGGCGAGCGTCGACCGCAGATCCGCGACCGGCGACCCGCCGAGCAGCAGCGTGCCCGAGAAGGGCACGAAGCCCGCGAGCGCGGCGAGCAGCGTCGACTTCCCGGATCCGCTGGGCCCGGTCACCACGGTGATCGACCCGACGGGGAGTACCGCGTCGACAGGAGCGAGCGTCCGCCCGCGTCCGTCGTCGACCGCGAGACCCCGCAGCTCGAGCGCCCCCGTCGCCGCCGGAGCCGTCCCGCGAGGGGGCAGGGCCGCCGCGCGCTCGAGGACGGCGAAGGCGCGGTCCGCCGCCTGCACCCCGTCGGCCGCCGCATGGAACTCGGCACCGACCTGGCGCACCGGCAGGAACACGTCCGGCGCCAGCACCAGGACGAACAGCCCGACGGCCAGCCCCAGCGAGCCGTCGACGAGCCGCAGCCCGATCGACACGGCGACCAGTGCGACCGAGAGCGAGCCGGCGAGCTCCAGCACGAAGCCGCTGACGAAGGTCACCCGAAGCACCTTCATCGTGTGCACGCGGTAGTCCTCGGTCAGCGCGCGGATCCGCGTCGCCTGCCGCTCGGCCCGCCCGAAGATCTTGAGTGTTGCGAGGCCGCCGACGGTGTCGACGAAGCCGGACGCGAGGGCCTGCAGCCGCTCCCACTGCCGTGCCTGCACGGCCTGGGTCGCCCAGCCGATCAGCACCATGAACACCGGGATGAGCGGCAGGGTCACCACCAGGAACACCGCGCTGAGCGGATCGGCGAGGAAGACCACGAGCGTCAGGAGCGGCGTCGCCACCGCGGTGGCGATCAGCTGCGGGAGGTAGCGGGCGAAGTAGCCGTCGAGGGAGTCCAGTCCGCCACCCAGCAGCGCGACGACCCCGCCCGAGCCCCCTTCGGAGCGGCCCGCCGGGCCGAGCTCGACCAGTGCGGCGAGGACCGCCTGCCGCAGCTGCGCCTTCGCTCCTGCTCCTCCGCGCACCGCGTTCACCTCGGTCGCCCAGGCGAGAGCCGCCCGCGCCGCGACGACCGCGAGCAGGGCGGCCAGCAGCGGCGCGAGATCGTCGGCGGTCCTCCCGTCGACCGCACCGGCCACCAGCTGCGCCACGAGCCACGCGAAGGCGACGATCGCCAGGGTCCTCGCCAGCGCGAGCACCCCGCCGAGCAGGAGGAACACGCGGGCCGCCCGGGCGTAGCGGAGCAGGCGCGGATCGAGGGGCTTCACGTCAGTGGGCGTCGACCGGGATGTGCGCGCGGCTGATGCGCTTGCGGAAGATCCAGTAGGTCCAGGCCTGGTAGCCGACGATGAGCGGCACGAACACCAGGGCGGTCCAACTCATGACCGTCAGCGTATAGGGCGTGCTGGAGGCGTTCTCGATCGTCAGCCCGTAGGCGGGGACGTTCGAGGCCGGCATCACCGCGGGGAACAGCGTCGCGAAGAGGGCGAGCACGGCGAGCGCGATGGTGCCGGCCAGCAGCGCGAAGGCGCGTCCCTCCCGGCCCCGCGTGATCGCGAGCCAGCCGCCGACGAGGGTCGCGGCCGCGCCCGCCGAGAGCGCCCAGGAGGCGGCGCTCCCCTGGCCGAGGTTGGTCCAGGCCAGGAAGACCGCGGCGACGACCACGGTGAGCAGCCCCGCGCGGGTCGCCAGGCGGCGCGCACGCTCGCGGATCTCCCCCTCCGTCTTCAGGGCGACGAAGACGACTCCGTGCGTGAAGAAGAGCAGGAGGGTCGTCGCTCCGCCCAGCAGGGCGTAGGGGTTCAGCAGGTCCAGGGCGGTGCCGGTGAAGTTGTGGTCGGCGTCCATCGGGACGCCCTGCACGATGTTCGCGAAGGCCACGCCCCAGAGGAAGGCGGGCACCGCGGAGCCGACGACGATCATCGTGTCGAAGCGCCGCTTCCACTGCGCCTCCGGACGCTGGTGACGGTACTCGAACGAGACGCCGCGGGCGATCAGCGCGAGCAGGATGAGCAGAAGCGGCAGGTAGAACCCACTGAAGAGCGTGGCGTACCACTCCGGGAACGCGGCGAACAGGGCGGCGCCGGCGACGATCACCCACGTCTCGTTGAGGTCCCACACCGGGCCGATCGTGTTGATCAGCACGCGGCGGTCGGTGTCGTCGCGCCCGAGGAACGGGAGCGACATGCCGACGCCGAAGTCGAACCCGTCGAGGACGAAGTAGCCGATGAAGAAGAACGCGACGATCCAGAACCAGAGAACGGCGAGATCCATGAGGGGTGCCTCCTAGTAGACGGTGCCGACGAGCTGCGGGCGACCGCTCTCCTCGTCGACCTCGGGAGCGTCGTCGGGACCGGCCTGCGCGGCCCGCTTGATCAGGCGGAACTCGACCACGGCGAGCGTGCCGTAGATCGCGGTGAAGGCGAGCAGCGAGATCAGGACCTCGAGGCCGCTCACTCCGGGCGAGACTCCGTCGGCGGTCTTCAGCAGTCCGAACACGAGCCACGGCTGGCGGCCCATCTCGGTGAAGACCCAGCCCACGATCATCGCCATCAGCGGCAGCGGGGCGGCCCAGATCGCGACCTTCCACATCCACTGCTTCGGCTCGCGGCCCTTCCGGGTGAACCAGAGGCCGGCCGCGGCCACGCCGATGGCCAGGACGCCGAGCGCCATCATCCAGCGGAACGACCAGTAGGTGACCCAGATGATCGGCGTGTAGTCGCCGGGTCCGTAGACCTGGGTGTACTGCGCCTGGAGGTCGTTGATGCCCTCGACCGTGCCGGTGAAGGTGTGCGTCGAGAGGAAGGAGAGCAGGTAGGGGATGCGGATCGAGAACAGCTCGCTCGAGCCGTCCGGCGTGCCCCAGGTGAAGACGGAGAAGGAGGCGTCGACGCCCGTGGAGGTCCTGTAGAGCGCCTCCGCGGCCGCCATCTTCATCGGCTGCGTGTCGACCATCGCGAGGCCGAGCGAGTCGCCGGTGAACAGGGTCAGGCCGCCGCTGACGAGCATCATCCAGGCGCCGAACCTCAGCGCGGGGCGCATGGTCTCGAGGTGCTGGTTCCGCGAGAGGTGGTAGGCCGCGACGCTGATGATGACGGCGGCCGAGACCATGAAGCAGGCGAAGATCGTGTGCGGGAACGCGGCGAGAGCGACCTTGTTGGTGAGGAGTGCCCAGATGTCGGTGAGCTCCGCGCGGCCCTTGGTCTCGTTGATGCGGAAGCCGACCGGGTTCTGCATGAACGCGTTCGCGGCGATGATGAAGTAGGCCGAGAGCGTGGTGCCCAGCGTGGTCAGCCACATGGTGGCCAGGTGCAGCTTCTCGGGCAGCTTGTCCCAGCCGAAGATCCAGAGGCCGATGAAGGTCGCCTCGAGGAAGAAGGCGAGCAGGCCCTCGAACGCCAGCGGCGCCCCGAAGACGTCGCCGACGAAGCGGGAGTAGTCGCTCCAGTTCATCCCGAACTGGAACTCCTGGACGATCCCGGTCACGACGCCCATCGCGAAGTTGATCAGGAAGAGCTTCCCGAAGAACTTCGTCAGCTGCAGGTAGTGCACCTTCCCGGTGCGCACCCAGCAGGTCTGGAAGATCGCGACGGTGAGCGCCATGCCGATCGTGAGCGGCACGAACAGGAAGTGGTAGATCGTCGTCAGACCGAACTGCCATCTCGACAGCAGGAGCGGGTCCAGGAGTTCGTTCACAGCTCCGAGAGTAGGTGGACAGGAGGGGTCCGACGGCCCCCGATCCCAGTACTGGGGCGGATGTGCTGCCTTCCGCGAGCTCCTGGCGGCACCCTTTCCGGGGTGGCCCCGGACGCCCCTCCGAGCACTCCCGCCGACCGGTCGCTCGACGTCGAGACAGTCCCTCTCGACGTCGAGGGAGTCCCCCGCGCGGCGACTGCCGAGCGGGGCTCGCCTCCGTCGGACCCGCCGCCGCCGGCCTCTCGACGCCGAGCGATCAGGCCGGAGGCGGAACGCTGAGACTTCCTCCCACGGACCTTCAGTGAATTCCCAGGCGCACATCCGCGAGATCGGCCGTGGGAATCCGTTCACTGCGCGACGCCTCGACGGACTCGCCCGGTGAAGAGACTCCCGGAGCCGATGCCGAGGCGCCGCCGGCGGGCGCCCCGCGGTCAGCCGGCGTCGACGCGAGAGCGGGAGCCGGAGAACCAGGCGGGCGCCTGGAAGCCGTACTTCAGCACGGGCAGGTCGCGGGTGAGGCGCCAGTAGCCCAGTGCCGCCGCGACGCCGATCCCGCAGACCAGGAGCGGCACGACCGGCCCGATGACGTCGAGCCAGCGCTCTCCGTCGAAGAGCAGCAGGGCGCTCGTGGCGAGCGAGACGAAGAGGACGTGCACCACGTACACCGGGAGCGTGTTGCGGCCGATGAAGGTGATCCAGCCCGCGCCGCGCCGGTTCGAGAGGAAGCGGGCGACCACGAGCCCGGCGAGGACCGCCAGCACGCTCACCAGGACCAGCCCGATCGTCAGCAGCGGGAAGCGGGCGCGGACGGCGAGGATCACGCCGGCGAGCGCGAGGAACAGCACGCCGAAGCCGACTCCGCTGAGGATCCCGCGGCGCTCCACGAACGCGATCACCGCGTTCCGCAGGTAGAGGCCGAGCAGGAAGAACATCAAGTAGCGGGCCATGCCGTCCCAGGCGATGTTCCCGGTGCCCTCGGAGGTGCTGGAGCGGACGGCGTACCAGACCACGGCGATCGCGGTCGCGATGCCGATCTGCACCCGCCAGTCGATCCGGCCCTGCGCGAGCTTGGCGGCCACGAAGAAGATCGTGAGCGCGTAGAGGAACCAGAGCCCGTTGTGCGGCATCACCGGCTGGAGGAGCAGCGCGAGCGGGTCCGACTCGTCGGTGCCGCCCGGGTTGGGCACCACCAGGAAGAAGAGGAACCGCACCACGGACCAGAGCAGGAAGGCCCAGACCAGCAGGCTCAGCCGCGAACGCCAGAGCTCCGGCCACGACCGGGTGAGCACGGAGCCGGCGAACAGCCCCGAGGCGAGGAAGAACAGCGGCATCCGGAAGGTGATGAGGAGGAGGTTGATCTCGTTCCACGAGTCGGGGGCGATCCCGGCCGTCGTGGTCCACTGCACGGAGTGGGCCAGGGCGACCAGGATGATCGCGATGCCCTTCGCCGTGTCCACCCAGGTGATGCGTGCGCGTGCCATGAGTCCTCGTCGTGATCGTCCATCGGAAGTCGGCCGGCGGCGACGATGACGATGGCGATGTGCAAGTGTCGCACGGCTGTGCATCCTCTGTGATGTTCTGCGCGAATCCGATCACGGCGATCCGGTGACGGAGAGACGGCCACCGGGTGCGCGGGTCCTCGGACGGCCTCCTCGTGGACGACGCGCCCCCGCCGATGCCCGAGGATCGAGCCATGACTCGAGCGACGCCCTCCGGCTCCGCCCCCGGCCCCCGCCGCATCCGCCTCCGCCTCCTGGTCGCGCTGCTGGTGCTCGCGCTGGTCCTCGCCGGCGCGGGCATCGCCCTCTCGCTCGCCTCTCGGAGCGGAGGCGCGGGCGCTCCGGCCGCGAGCTCCCCCGACCCCGGCCCGACCTCCTCCGTCGACATGGCCGAGCGCGTCGCCGGTCTCGAGAAGCGCTTCGCCGCCGGGTTCCCGCAGCACAGCATCGTCCTCACGGGCAGCTCCACGATCGGCCGCTGGACGACCTCCAAGGAGGACCTGCGTCCGCTCGAGACCTACAACATCGGGATCGGCGGCACGACCGTCGCCGATCACCTCGCGTGGCTGGACCGCATGGTCGCCCCCTTCGATCCCCGCGCCGTGATCGTGTACGTGGGAGCGAACGACATCAGCGGCGAGGAGGGCTCGCGCACCGGCGCCCAGACCGCCGGCGCCGTCGTCGAGTACCTCCAGCGCGTGGAGGAGGTCGCCCCCGACGCCGAGCTGTTCTACGTCGAGATCGCGGAGACGCCCGCCCGCGCCTCCGTCGGCGCCGAGGTCCGCGCCGCCAACACCGCGGTCAGCGCCTACGCCGAGACGGACGACCGCGTCACCTTCGTCCCCACCGCCGACGCGCTCGTCACCTCCGACGGCTCTGTCGACCCCTCCCTCTTCGTCGACGACGGCCTGCACTTCGACGAGGCCGGCTACGCCCGGTTCTCGGAGGCGGTCCGCGCGGTGGTCCTGCCCGCTCTGGAGTGAACCGGCGGGCCGGCGCACTGCAGCCCCGCTCGACGTGAGCGGCCCGGGGACACCGCGCCCGGAGCCCCCAGTGTTGACCCTGAAGGGGGACACGGCCCCTCCATCGCGCGCGCCTATCCTGGCCCCGCGTCATCGCCGACAGCGCCCTCTGCACCGCCGCAGACCGCCGCTCGCTCAGCAGCGCCGACCGTCTCGGAGTCACCGATGCCCCGCTCGAGGATCCGCCCCCGCGGTCTCGCCCTGCTCACCGTCCTGGCGATCACGGCCGCCGCGCTCGTCGCCGGGCCCGCGGGTCCGGCGTCCGCCGCTCCCGTCGTGCCCGCCGGCTTCACCGACTCGCGGGTGGCGGCCGTCCCCGCGCCGACCGCCCTCGCCTTCACGACCGACGGGCGCACCCTCGTCTCCTCGCAGACCGGAGCGATCCGGGTGATCCGCGGAGGCAGCCTTGTCGCCACCCCGGCCCTCGACCTGCGCTCGAAGGTCTGCGCCAACGGCGAGCGCGGTGTGCTCGGCCTCGCGGTCGACCCGGCACCGGGCTCGCGCACCGTCGTCGTCTACTACACCGCGAAGGGCTCCGACTCCTCCTGCCCGACCAACGCCGGCGGCACGGTGAACCCCGCGGGAGCCCCGCGCAACCGCGTCTCCTCGTTCCAGCTCGGCACCGACGACCGCATCGACCCGGCCTCCGAGCGCGTCCTCCTCGACGGCATCTACTCCCCCGCGAGCAACCACAACGGCGGCGACCTCGCCATCGGGAAGGACGGCCTGCTCTACGTCAGCGTCGGCGACGGCGGCTGCGACTACCGCGGCGGAGTCGGCTCGCCGGGCGGCAGCGGCTGCGGTGGCCGGAACGACGCCGCCCGCGACCCGAACATCCTGAACGGCAAGATCCTCCGGATCACCCTCACCGGGGGCGTCCCGGCCGGCAACCCCTACCTGGGCACCGGGACCGCCTCCTGCCGGCTCGCCCCGGCCGCCGCGGGCGTGCGCTGCCGCGAGACGTTCGCGAGCGGCCTGCGCAATCCGTTCCGGATGGCCTTCGACCCGAACGCGACCGGCACCGTCTTCCGCATCAACGACGTGGGCCAGGACGCCTGGGAGGAGATCGACCAGGGCGTCGCCGGCGCCGACTACGGCTGGAACACCCGTGAGGGCCACTGCGCGAAGACCGGCTCGGCCTCGAACTGCGGAGCCGCGGCGCCCGCCGGGCTCACCGACCCGGTCCACGACTACGCGCACAGCAGCGGCTGCGCCTCGATCACGGGCGGCGCCTACGTCCCCCGCGGCGTCTGGCCGGCCGCCTACGACGGCGCGTACCTCTTCGGCGACTACGTGTGCGGGAAGATCCGGACCCTCGGCCGCACCGGCGCAGCCGGCGACCTCGTGACCGGCCTCGGCGGCAGCAGCGCCGTCGCCATGGCCTTCGGTCCCTCGCGCGGGACCCAGGACCTCTTCTACACCAGCTACGCGAACGGCGGCGAGGTCCGGCGCCTCGCCTACACCGCCGCGGCGAACCGCGCTCCGACCGCGGCCCTCACCGCCGCCCCCTCCTCCGGCGCGGCTCCTCTCGCCGCGCGGCTGAACGGCTCGGGCAGCAGCGACCCGGAGGGCGGTGCCCTGACCTACCTGTGGTCGTTCGGCGACGGCACCCCCGACCGCATCACGACCGGCCCGACCTTCACCCACAGTTACGCCGCCGGCAGCTGGACCGCGTCCCTCCGCGTCCGCGATCCGAAGGGAGCCGTCTCCGCCCCCGCGACGACGAGGATCACCTCGGGCGACAGTGCCCCGACGGTGAGCATCACCGCACCCGCCGACGGAGGGATGTTCGTCACGGGCCGGAGCTACGGCCTCCGCGCCACGGCGACCGACGCCGAGGACGGCGTCCTGCCCGCCTCGGCGCTCACCTGGACCGTCCAGCGCCGCCACGCTCAGCACACGCATCCCTTCCTCGGGCCGCTGACGGGGAACGACCTCTCCTTCGTCGCCCCCGGCCCGGAGGACCTCGCCGCCGCCGCGGACAGCGACCTCCTGATCAGCGTCACCGCGACTGACTCGAGCGGAGTGTCGACGACGGCGACGCGGACGTTCTCCCCGCAGAAGGTCTCCGTCACCCTGGCCACCGCTCCCGCCGGCCGGACGGTCGTCGTCAACGGCACCGAGGTCGCCGGAGGCACGACCGTCGTCTCGTGGGCGGGCTCGGCCCTCCAGCTGGAGGTCCCGGACCAGACCGACGCGTCGGGCACGGCCTACCGGTTCTCGTCCTGGTCGGACGGCGGCGCCGCCTCGCACAGCGTCGTCACTCCCGGGAGCAGCACCACGCTGACCGCGACCCTCGTCTCCGCCGGGCTCCCCGGCGCTCCGACCGCCGTCACCGCCACGGCGGGCTCGGACGGCACGGCGACGCTCGCGTGGTCGCCCCCCGCGGGGACCGGTGGCTCGGCGGTCACCGGCTACCGGGTGTCGCGCGACGGGTCCGACACGAGCGGAGCCGGAGCCTGGAGCGCCGTGGTCGCCGCGACCAAGCGCTCGCAGACCTTCACGAAGCTGGTCCCGGGCCGCAGCTACACCCTCTCGGTGCAGGCGGTCACGGCGAACGGCACCGGCCCGGCGGCCTCCGCGCTCGTCGCCGTCCCCTGACCGCCCGGCGTCCACCGGCCTTCCGGGCGCAGCCCTGCCGCCGCCCAGCCGTGCGCCCCTACGATCGAGCCATGCCGAGCATCCGGAGCCGCCGTCGGCCCCAGCCCCCGATCGAGTCCCCGGCGGGCGGGGGCGCCCGGTGAACGACACCCTCACCGGGATCCTGGACTTCGTCGTCAGCGTCCCCCCGGTCTGGCGGACGCTCCTCGCCGGACTCGCGATCTTCTTCGAGACCACGATCCTGGCGGGCCTCGTCGTCCCCGGCGACACGATCGTGATCGTCAGCGCGACCGGCGTGACCAGCCCGCTGCAGTTCGCGGCGCTGGCCGTCACGGTCGTCATCGGCGCCCTCTGCGGCGAGTCCGTCGGCTTCTACCTCGGCCGCTGGTTCGGGCCGCGGATCCGCGCGTCGCGCCTGGGACGCCGGCTCGGCGAGAAGAACTGGCTGAAGGCCGAGCGCTACCTCGCGCGGCGCGGCGGGTTCGCCGTGTTCCTCTCGCGCTTCCTGCCGGTGCTGCACTCGCTGATCCCGCTGACGGTGGGGATGAGCGGGATGCGCTATCGGACCTTCATGGCCTGGACGATCCCGGCGTGCGTGCTCTGGTCGTCCGCCTACGTCGGCGTCGGCGCAGCCGCGGCGGGCAGCTACCGGGAACTCTCGGAGAGCCTGCACGGCGCCGGCTACGTCTTCGTGGGCGTCATCGTCGTCTTCGCCCTGCTCGTGCTCCTCGGGAAGAAGCTCCTGAACAGAGCGGAGGCGCGTCACCTCGACGAGTGACGCGCCTCCGGGCGTGGATCCGGGGAGGATCAGTCGACGAGACCCGCCGACTTCAGCCACTCGCCCGCGATCGCGGACGCGGACTTCTGCTCGTTGACGCTCTCGGAGTTGAGGGCGACGAGGTCGTCCGCCGTGAGCTTCGCGCTGACCGCGTTCAGCACCTCGGCCGCGTCGTCCGTGATCTTGCTCGAGACGATCGGCACGACGTTGTCGGCCACGAACAGTCCGTCCGGGTCCTCGAGAGCGACGAGGTCGTTCTTCTGGATGTTCGGGTCGGCCGTGTAGACGTTCGCCAGCTGGATCTGGTCGCTGGTGAGCGCGTCGACGGTGGTCGATCCGCCGCTGTCCTCGATCGCCTGGAAGGTGGTCGTGATGCCGTACTTCGACTGCAGGGTGTCGGGCCCGTAGGGGCGCGTCTGCAGCTCGGAGTTGCCGCCGACCACGATCGGGTCGGTGACGTTCTTGAGCGACGCGATGTCGGTCAGGTCCCACTTGTCGGCGAAGGCCTGGGTGACGGTGTACGAGTTCTGGTCGCTGGCCTCGGCGGCGTCGAGGGCGCGGAGGCCGTCGGGCAGCGCGTCGCCGAGCGCGGAGTACACGTCGTCGGCGGTGGTGGCCGTCGCGTCGGGCTCGAGCGCCTGCAGGAGGCTGCCGTCGTACTCCGGGAAGACGTCGATGGATCCGCTCTCGATCTCGGGCAGGTAGATCTCGCGCTGGCCGATGCGCAGCTGGCGGTCGACGGTGAAGCCGTCGTTCTCCAGCGCCTGCGCGTAGATCTCGGCGAGGATCTCGTTCGAGTAGTAGTCCTGCGAGCCGACCACGATGGTCTCGCTGCCCGCAGTCGCACCCGATCCCTCATCGAGCGGATCGCTCGAGGAACACCCTGCCAGTGCCACGACGGCACCGACCGCGAGTGCGCTGAGCGCGACACGGCCCTTCGTGAAATGTGCTGTGAACATTGCTATTTCCCTTCTTCGATGGGGATTCCCATCACCGCGCGTCGTCGGGGCGACGAGGCGCGGGAACCTGTGCGGCCGGCGGTGCCGGCCAGGCCGAGCACGACTCCGCGCGGCACGGCGAGCCGCTGGAGGAGGGCGAAGAGGATCTCGCTGAGGAGCGTCAGCACGATCACCAGGATCGAGCCGGCGAGCATCTGCGGGTAGTCCCCCGACTTCACTCCGCGGAAGATGTACTGCCCGAGGCCGCCGGCGCCGATGTAGTCCGCGAGCGTGGCGGTCGCGATGATCTGCAGCGCCGCCGAGCGGAGCCCGCCGATCAGCAGCGGCAGCCCCAGCGGGATCTCGACCTTCGTCAGGATCTGCCACTCGGTCATGCCCATCGAGCGCGCCGCGTCGACAGTGCGGCGGTCGACCGCCTCGAGCCCGGAGTACGCGCCGGCGAGCACCGACGGGATCGCGAGCACGACGAGGGCGATCACCGGAGCGCCGAGGCCGAGCCCCAGGCTCATCGCCGCGAGGACGAGCACGCCCAGCGTCGGCAGGGCGCGCAGGCCGCCTGCGACCGGCACGGCTATGCCCTTGCCGCGCCCGGTGTGCCCGATCAGGTAGCCGATCGGGATCGCGATCGCGGCCGCGATCACGAGCACCAGCAGGCTAATGCCGACGTGCTGGGCGACACGGGTCGGGATCGCGTAGACCCCGGTCCAGTGCGCGGGGTCGGCGATCCAGGCGAAGGCCTCGGCGATGAGGTTCACGACGTCACCGCCCTCTCGACCGCGACCGGTCTGCGCGAGCGGCGCGTGCGGTCCAGAGCCGTCCAGGGCATGAGGAGACGGCCGATCAGCACCAGCAGTCCGTCGAGCACCAGCGCGAGGACGATCGTGAGGACGATGCCCGTGACGATCTCACCGGTGATGCCGCGCTGGAAGCCGTCGGTGAAGAGCAGGCCGAGGCTCTGGATCCCGAGCACCGCGCCGACCGTCACCAGGCTGACCGTGCTGACCGTGACCACGCGCAGGCCCGAGAGCAGGACCGGGCCGGCCAGCGGGAACTCGACCCGCCAGAAGCGCGCCCAGCCGGAGTAGCCCATCGCGGTCGCCGACTGGCGGACGTCGTCCGACACCGCGCCCAGTGCGTCCGAGGTGGTGCGGACCATCAGCGCGACGCCGTAGAGGGTGAGGCCCGTGATCACGTTGGCGGTCGAGCGGAGCGGGATGCCCAGCAGGACCGGCAGCAGGATGAACATGGCCAGCGAGGGGATGGCGTAGAGCACGCCGAGCCCTGTCAGCAGGGTGCCGCGGCTCCAGCGGTAGCGGTTCGCGAACCAGCCGAACGGCAGCGAGACGAGGAAGCTGAGCAGGATCGGCGGGACCGACAGGGCCAGGTGCGCCAGCAGGTTCGCGACGATCGCGTCCGTGTTGTTGACGACCCAGTTCACGCGGCGGGGCCGTCCTGCGCGCGCAGCACTCCGGTCGGACGCCCGTCGCCGTCGACCACGATGCGGGCGCCGTCGCGCTCCTCGATCCGGAGCGAGCGCTTGCCGCGGTCCGCACCGACGAAGCCGGCGACGAACTCGCTCGCGGGGTTCGCCAGGATCTCGGCGGGCGAGCCCTTCTGCGCGATCCGGCCGCCCTTCTCGAGGATGACGACCTGGTCGCCGAGCAGGAACGCCTCGTCGATGTCGTGGGTGACGAAGACCACGGTCTTGTCGAGCTCGTCCTGGAGTCGCAGGGTCTCGCGCTGCAGGTCGGCGCGCACGAGAGGGTCGACCGCGCCGAACGGCTCGTCCATCAGCAGGATGTTCGGGTCGACCGCGAGGCCGCGCGCCACGCCGACGCGCTGCTGCTGGCCGCCGGAGAGCTGGCTGGGGTACCGGGCGGCGAGCGCACGGTCCAGTCCGACCGTGTCCATCAGCTCGAGCGCGCGGGCGTGCGCCTGCTTCTTGGCGACCCCGTTCAGCCGCGGCACGGTCGCGATGTTGTCGATGACCTTGCGGTGCGGCAGGAGGCCGGAGTTCTGCATCACGTAGCCGATGCGGCGGCGGAGCGCGACGGCGGGCAGGGACGAGATGTCCTCGCCGTCGATCTCGATGGTGCCGGAGGTCGGCTCGATCATCCGGTTGATCATGCGGAGGATCGTGGTCTTCCCGCAGCCCGAGGAGCCGACGAAGACGGTCGTCTGCCGGGAGGGCAGCACGAGCGAGAAGTCGTCGACCGCCCGCGTGCCGTCCGGGTACTGCTTGCTGACGTTGCGGAACTCGATCACGAGGCCGCCCGCCGTCCGGCGGTGTGCTCGCCGATCTGTCCCTGGTCCACGACTGTGCCCGCTCTCGCTCCGCGCGTCCGGCCGTTGCACGGCCCGCGGCCCCGAACGGGGCCAGGCGGCAAGGAAAACACCAATAGCAGCCGCCTGCCAACCCGGACCGCGAAGTGTTGCGGGATGTTCCGGGAGCGACTAGGGCCTTGACAGTCCTAGCCGGTCAGGACTCCTCGACGGCTCCGTAGTGCGAGGTCATGTAGTGGCGCAGCAGCGAGCGGCTCTCGTCGATGAAGCGCTGGTCGCCGTTGGGGTCGATGAGGAACGCCCTTGTGAGCAGCGCGTCCGCGACCTCGATGGTCACCTCGAGGCGGAAGGACAGCTGCGCGCCGCCCGGGAGGCCGTACTCGGACGCGAGGATCTCGGCGAAGCGGCGGGCGAAGAAGCCGGCCTCGAACGCCTCGCCCGCGACCTCGGGGGCGTGGATCGTGTCGACGAAGCGGATGGAGCGGAAGCCCGGCTCGTTGCGGTGCATCTCGCAGAAGGCGTCGATGGCGCAGTCGACCGCGCCCCACCAGTTGCCCGGGTGGGTGTCGCGGATCTCGGTGATGACGCGGCGGCGGAAGCGCTCGAGGGCCCGCTCGCGCAGCGCCTGGAGGACGGCGATGCGGTCCGGGAAGTAGCGGTAGACCGTGCCGATCGCGGCTCCCGCGCGCTCGGCGACCATCGCCGTGGTCAGGCGGTCGAAGCCGACCTCGTCGACGACGGCGGCCGCCGCGTCGAGCAGCGAGGCGAGACGGGCGGCGCTGCGCACCTGCACCGGCTCGTTGCGGACCTGGGACGATTCACCGAACGGTCGATCGACGAGGTTTCCAAGAGGCACGGCGGGCTCCTTCGGTCGTGGTTCCTACAATCGTACGCACGGCGGCCGCCGGTCGGGGTCGTCTCATCGAAAGTCCCTCGTGTTTCGCGCCCCCGGAAGGGCGACGGCTCCGCGGGTCCGATCCACCCGGGAGAAACCATGTGCGGACGCTTCGTCCTCTCGCAGACCACCGCCGACCTGGTGGCGCTCTTCGACATCGACGAGCCGGGCGCAGACCTTCCGGAGCCGTCCTGGAACATCGCGCCGACCCAGCGGATCGCCGTCGTCGCGGAGTCGATGAAGGGGGTCGAGGAGGGCAGCCCGCCGCGGCGCCGGCTCGCCGGAGCCCGCTGGGGCCTGGTGCCCCGCTCCGCCGCCGACCCGTCCGCGGGGCCGCCGCTGTTCAACGCGCGGATCGAGTCCGTCGCCGAGAAGCCGTCGTTCCGCGAGTCCTACGCCTCCCGGCGCGCGATCGTGCCCGCCTCGGGCTGGTACGAGTGGCGGGTCGGCGCGGACGGGGCGAAGGCACCCGTCTACGTCTCGCCGGGCGAGGGCTCGCTCCTCCTGTTCGCCGGTCTCTACGAGTGGTGGCGCTCGGCCCAGCCGGGCTCTCCGTGGCTGCTCTCGGCGACGGTCCTCACCCGCCCCTCCGCCGGGCCGCTCGCCGAGGTGCACGAGCGGATGCCCGTGCTGCTGCAGCCGGAGCTGATCGAGGACTGGCTGGACCCGGCGCCCCCCGGGGACGGCGAGCTGCTGCGCGCGGCCGCCGAGGGTGCGGCCGAGCTGGCCGAGGAGCTCGAGGTGCACGGCGTCGGTGCAGCCGTGGGCTCCGTCTCGGCGAACGGCCCCAAGCTGATCGAGCCCACCGGAGCCTGACGATCGCGTGAGAGCGCGATCCGCGGTCCGGCATCCGGTCTGACAGACTGGGCGGATGCCGCTGACGCCCGAGAGCAAGCCCCTGAGCGCAGGCAAGGCGGAGGTCATGCACCGCGCCGCCCGCCTCGAGGACCGACTCCACTCCTTCCGGATGAGGCGCGTGAAGCGCAAGGGCTACGTCCCGAGGGTCATCCCCTACACCGGCTACGGCTCGACGACGCAGCTGCGCGTCCTGGCCCGCGTCCTCTACACGCGGCCGACCCCTCCCGGGGTCGAGGAGGTCCGCCCCGTCGAGGGCGTGCGCGGCTGGCGGAGCTTCACCAGCGTCTTCGTGAGCGGGGCCGTCGTGACCGTCGAGGCCGACGGGCAGACCCACCGGGTGACGGCCGACCGCGGCGGAGTCGTCGACGCGGACCTCCCGATCACGCTCGAGCCCGGCTGGCACACCATCACCTTCTCGACCGCGGGCTCGAAGCCCGTCGAGGCGCCCGTCTTCATCGTGCGTCCGGAGGCGCGGCTGGGCGTCGTGTCGGACGTGGACGACACAGTGATGGTCACCGCGCTCCCCCGCCCCTTCGTCGCCGCCTGGAACACCTTCGTGCTCGACGAGCACGCCCGGATGCCCACGCCCGGCATGGCGGTCTTCCTCGACCGCTTCGCCCGGCAGTACGAGGGCTCCCCGGTCATCTACCTCTCCACCGGCGCGTGGAACGTCGCCCCGGCGCTCACCCGCTTCCTGTCGCGGCACCTGTACCCGGCCGGAGCGCTCCTCCTGACCGACTGGGGCCCGACGCACGACCGCTGGTTCCGCAGCGGCAAGCAGCACAAGGAGATGAACCTCCGCCGACTCGCGGCCGAGTTCCCGGACGTGCGCTGGCTGCTGGTCGGCGACGACGGGCAGCACGACGAGGAGATCTACTCCGACTTCGCGGACGAGCACCCCGACAAGGTCGCGGCGATCGCGATCCGCCAGCTCTCCACCGGCGAGGCGGTGCTCGCGGGAGGCCGCTCCAAGGCCGAGGACCGCTCCCTGACCAGCGGCACGACCTGGGTCTTCGCGCCCGACGGCGCGGGCATCTCCGAGCAGCTGACGGAGCTCGGCATCCTCTGATCCCGGACCGGCTCCGGGAACGACGGAGCCGTCCGCTCCCCGGGGGGAGGGACGGCTCCGGTCGATCGGCTCGGACTACGCCTGGTGGGCGGCCTGCAGGTCGAGGGTGATGGTGACCTTCTCGCCGATGAGCACGCCACCGGTCTCGAGGGCCGCGTTGTAGGTCAGACCGAAGTCGGTGCGGTCGATGGCGGCCTTGGCGGTGAGGCCGGCCTTGTAGTTGCCGTAGGGGTCGGTGCCGAAGCCGCCGAACTCCACCTCGAAGGTGACGGGCTTGGTGGTGCCCTTGATGGTGAGCTCGCCGTCGACGAGGAAGTCGTCGCCGTTCGGGCGGACGGCGGTCGAGACGAAGTGGATCTCCGGGTACTGCTCGGCCTCGAAGAAGTCGCCGGTGCGGAGGTGGCCGTCGCGGTTGGGCTCGTTGGTGTTGACGGAGGCGACCTCGGCGGTGGCCTCGACCTTGGAGTCGAGCGGGTTCTCGCCGGTGGTGAACGTGGCGGTGAAGCGCTCGAACTTGCCCTTGACCTTGCTGATCATCAGGTGGCGGACGCTGAACGCGACCTCGCTGTGGGTGGGGTCGATGACCCAGGTGCCGGCCTTGTAGCCGGGGATGGTGACGGTGTCGGTCATGGTTTCTCCTCGAGTGTGACGGTCGTCGCGGGGAGAGCGTCCCCGTCCGATGTATGCAAGCGCATCGACGTCGATCAGTATTCCATGTAGCGACAACTATTTCATCCACGTTCCGTCGAAGGATCGGCGGACACCGTGTGAACACGGGGCGCCGCACCCCGGACGGGGGTCGGTGCCGCTCCCCGGAGCGGTCGTCAGCGGTCGGCGGGAGCCGGGTCGCGGATGCCGAGGAGGGAGACGACGCCGCCGGCGATCAGGAGGGCAGCGGTCGCGACGGCGGCACGGGAGAAGCCCTCGACGTCGAGCGAGTCTCCGACCACGAGCGAGGTCGCGGCGATGGCGACCAGCCCGGCGATGCGCGAGACCGCGTTGTTCACGGCGGAGCCGACTCCGCTGTGCCCGTCCTCGACCGCGCCGAGGATCGTCGAGGTCAGCGGGGCGACCGTCACCGCGAGGCCGAAGCCGAAGAGGAGGATCCCCGGGAGCAGCTGCGTGGCGTAGTCGGCGCCCTCGTCGACGAAGGAGAGCAGGAGGAACCCGGCCGCGGCGATCAGCGGTCCGACGCCCATGAAGAGCCGCGGGCCGAACCGCGCCGACAGCGACCCGGAGACCTGCGAGAGCAGGAGCAGCAGGATCGTCGGCGGGAGCGTCGCGAGCCCGGCCAGGGTCGCCGAGAAGCCCAGGGTCTGCTGGAGGAACAGGCCCAGCGCGAAGAAGCCGAAAGAGAGCGCGCCGTAGACGAACGCCGTCGAGACGTTGCCGACGGTGAAGTTCCGCGACGCGAAGAGCGACAGCGGCAGCATCGGATGCGCCGCGCGCCGCTCCCACACGACGAACGCGACGAGGGCGGCGACTCCCCCGATCAGGGCGGTCAGCACGAGCGGATGCTGGATCCCGAGCCGCTCCTGCTCGATCAGCGCGAACACCGGCCCTCCCAGGCCGATGACCCCGAGCACCGCGCCGACGCCGTCGATCGGCACCCGGGTCCCCGAGTCGACCGCGCCGAGCCTGCGCAGCAGGACCAGCGTCACCGCGATCGGCAGCAGGTTGAGCGCGAAGACGTACCGCCACGAGCCCGCGTCCACCAGCAGGCCGCCGAGCACGGGGCCGGCGATCGTCGCCGTGCCGGTCCAGGCCGTCCACGCGCCGATGGTCCGGGCCTGCGCGGCGCCGTGGACGGTCGCGATGATGAGGGCGAGCGAGCTGGGCACGAGGATCGCGCCGGCGGCGCCCTGGAGCATCCGCGCCACGATGAGGACCTCGGCGGTGGGGGCCAGCGCGCACAGCAGCGAGGTGACACCGAAGCCGATCAGGCCGATGGTCATGCTGCGGGCCCGGCCGATGCGGTCGGCAAGCGAGCCGGCCACGAGGATCAGCGCGCCGAGCGTGATCAGGTACCCGTCGACCACCCACTGCTGCACCGCGAGCCCGCCGCCGAGCTCGCGGGTGATGGCGGGCAGGGCGACGTTGACGACGGTGCCGTCGAGGAAGGCGACGAAGGAGGCGAGGACGGCCACCACGAGCACCGCGCGGCGGCGCGTCTCGGCGGGGTCGGCGGAGGCGGTCATGCTCGGGCTCTGGTCACCCGCTCACCGTACCGGCGGCCGCCGCTCCCGGGGCCGGGAGGGCGGGCATCCGGGCCCCCGAGCGCGGCCGCACGACGGATCCAGACTCGTCGCCTACTCTCGTAGCCATGTCTGCGCAAGGAACCGCCCGCGGCGGCGTGCTCGCCCGGGTCCTCGGGATCGTCGGAGCCAGCCTCGCCGGGGGCCTGCTGATCACGGTCGGGGTCACTCCCGCCCTCGCCGTCACCGGTCTCGCCGAGAACAACCCGATCGGGCTGTTCGAGACGGTGCCGGAGTACCTCGAGCTCGGCCAGCTGGCCCAGAAGACCGAGATCTACGCCAAGCGCACCGACGGCTCGGACGAGCTGCTCGCCTCCTTCTACGCGCAGAACCGCGAGGAGGTGGCCTTCGACCAGGTCAGCCAGTCCGTGAAGGACGCGGCGGTCTCGACCGAGGACCCGCGCTTCTACGACCACGGCGGCGTCGACCTGCAGGGCACGATCCGCGCGGTGCTCAGCAACATCGTCGGCGGTGACCTCCAGGGCGGATCCTCCATCACCCAGCAGTACGTCAAGAACGTCCTCGTGCAGAAGGCGGAGTCGCTGAGCGCGACCGACGAGGCCGCCTCGGAGGCCGCCTACGAGGAGGCGACCGCGACCACTCCGAGCCGCAAGCTCAAGGAGATGAAGCTCGCCGTCGACCTCGAGAAGAAGTACAGCAAGGACGACATCCTCCTCGGCTACCTCAACATCGCGGGCTTCGGCGGGCAGGTCTACGGCATCCAGGCGGCGGCCGAGTACTACTTCTCGACCACCGCGGCCGACCTGAGCCTGGCGCAGGCCGCGAGCCTGATCGCCACGGTCAACAACCCCAACGGCCTCAGGATCGACCAGCCCGAGAACATCCCGGACAACAAGATCCGCCGCGACTACGTCCTCGACCAGATGCTGCAGGAGGGGAAGATCTCGCAGGCCGACCACGACGCCGCCGTCGCCGAGGAGGTCGTCCCCGCGATCACGCAGACGCCCACCGGATGCCAGACCGCCGGCAACGCGGCCTTCTTCTGCGACTACATCACCCGCGTCGTCCAGAACGACCCGGCGTTCGGCGACGACGCGGACACCCGCCTCGCGAACTTCCAGCGCGGCGGCTACAAGATCTACACGACGCTCGACCGCGACCTGCAGGACACCGCGGCGAACGCGACGAACAACGCCGTCCCCAAGGTCCCCACCCTCGACACCAACATCGGCAGCGCGACCGTCTCGATGGAGGTCGGCACCGGCCGGATCCTGGCGATGGTGCAGAACAAGGACTACGACGCGGCCGGCGCCGTCAACGGCGCGAACTTCTCTGCCGTCAACTTCAACACCGACACGGCCTACGGCGGCTCCGCCGGGTTCCAGGTCGGATCGACCTACAAGGTGTTCACGCTCGCGCAGTGGCTCGCGAGCGGACGCACCCTGAACGAGACGATCAACGGCCGCGAGCGCACCTTCTCGGGCTTCCCCGCCAGCTGCGCGCCGGGCGGCGAGCTCGACACCTCCTACGAGGTCAACAACGACGACAGCGAGAACGGCAGCTACAGCGTGCTGACCGGCACGATGCAGTCGATCAACACCGTCTACGTCTCGATGGCGCAGCAGCTCGACCTCTGCGCGATCCGCGACCGCGCGGTCGGCTTCGGCGTGAAGGCGGCCGACGGCGGCGAGGTCGACTACAAGCCGTCCGCCGTCCTCGGCTCGGACACGCTCATCTCCCCCCTCTCGATGGTCACCGCCTTCGCCGGCTTCGCCAACAACGGCACCGCCTGCTCCGCGATCGCCATCGACTCGATCACCGACGCGACCGGCGCCGCCGTCCAGCCGCCGACCTCCACCTGCAACCAGGCCCTCAGCCCCGAGCTGACGGCGGTCGCGAACTACGCCCTGCAGCGCGTCGTCACCGGCGGCACGGCCGCCCAGTCCGACCCGGACGACGGCATCGAGCACATCGGCAAGACGGGCACCACCGACAACGCGGAGTCGACCTGGATGGACGGCGCGAGCTCGCGCGTCGCGACCGTGGTCTGGGTGGGCAACATCGACGGCCACACCTCGATGCGCGAGGTCCGCTTCCCGAACTCGGAGCTCGAGAGCCGCCCGTACGCCTCCAACATCCGCCACTACATCTGGAACTCGGTGATGACCCGCGCCGACCAGAAGTACGGCGGAGACGACTTCGAGGAGCCCAGCAGCGCCCTGCTGAACGGCCGTCAGATCGCCGTGCCGACCGTCTCCGGCCGCTCGGTCGACGACGCCACGGAGGCGCTGGAGGACCTCGGCTTCGACGTCGAGGAGGGGGCGACCATCGACTCGTCGCTCCCCGCCGGCGTGGTGGCGGGCACCGACCCGGCCGCGGGCACGACCGTCGCGCGCTACTCCGACATCGCCCTGCTGATCAGCAACGGCTCGCAGGTCCCGGCTCCCGCCACCCAGGCACCGGCTCCGGCTCCGACCGGCACGGGAGTCCCCGCGACCGAGGCTTCCCCGGCGACGCCCACGGCGACCCCGACAGCGACAGCCACGGCGACTCCGACGGCGGAGGTCGAGGAGTGAGCTTCGACGCGGACTTCCTCGGCGTCCCCGCGGGTGCGCCGCGCCTGAGGGTCGAGCGCCCGGTGCGGCTCCTGCCGTACACGCACTTCGAGGTGCTGCTGGATCCGGAGCGGCGCCTGGCCGTCTCGACGGCCGTGAACATCGACGGCGCGCGCCTGGTCGAGCTCGGCCGCGGCGACGACTGGCACCTCGACGACCGCATCCCCGCCTCCGAGCAGACCGGGCCGGAGGTGTACGCCCGCAACGACCTCGACCGGGGCCACCTGGTCCGCCGCCGCGACCCCGTCTGGGGCGACCGGGACGAGGCCGCCGCGGCCAACCGCGACAGCTTCTGCTACACGAACGCCGCGCCCCAGGCGAGCGGCTTCAACCAGTCGCAGGAGCTGTGGCTCGGGCTCGAGACGCTGGTGCTCGAGTACGCGCAGACCTGGCGCACGCGCCTGAGCGTCTTCACCGGGCCCGTGCTCGCGGACGACGACCCGGTCTACCGCGGTACGGGCATCCCCCGCCGCTTCTGGAAGATCGCGGCGTGGAGCCCGGACGGATCGACGCTCGCGACGAGCGCGTACCTGCTCGACCAGAGCGAGCTCGTGGAGCGCGTGCGCGAGGGCCTGGTGCCGCTCGGCGGCTTCAGGACGTTCCAGCTGCCGGTCGCCGCGATCGGCGAGCTGACCGGTCTCGACGTGGATCTCCTCGCCGGGGCCGACGTGGTCGGCTCGGCAGGACTCCGGCCGGAGCCGTGGCGCGAGATCGTCGAGCCGTCCGACGTGGCGAGCGGCCTCCTCCCCCGCTGAGGCTCCGCCGGGGGCAGGATGGGCGGATGAGCACCCCCGTCCTGGTCGAGATCACCTCCGGCGCCGTCGTCCTCCGCGACCCGGAGGGTCCGCTCGTCCGCGTCGACGAGGCGGGCTACCTCCGCGGCGACGGGGTCTTCGAGACCGTCGCGGTCCTCGACGGACGTCCCCGTGCGCTCGGCGAGCACCTCGAGAGGCTGGCCGGATCGGCCCGGGCCGTCGGGCTGACGATCCCGGAGGCGCCCCTCTGGTCCCGAGCGGTCGACCTCGCCGTGGCGGAGCACGATCGGGTCGACGACCTGACGGTCCGCTTCATCGCCGCCCACGGGTCGGGCGACTCCGCCCGGTGCACCGCGCGCGCGGCTCCGACTCCCGACTCGAGCGCTCTCCGGGAGAAGGGCGCGGCCGTCGTCCTGCTGGACCGCGGGTACGCGAGCGGTCCGCTCGCGCCGTGGCTGCTCCCGGGCGTCAAGACCACCTCGGGCGCCGTCACCCGGGCGGCGCTGCGCGAGGCGGCGTCCCGGGGCGCGGACGACGTGGTCTGGCGCACGAGCGACGGGCTTCTCCTCGAGGGGGCGACGTCGAGCCTGGTGCTCCTCGGCGACGGGGTGCTCGCGACGCCGCTCTCGGACAGCGTGCTCGCCGGCACGACGGTCGAGCGGGTCCTCGCGCTGGGCGAGCGCCGCGGGCTCGCGTCGTCGCGCCGCGAGCTGCCGGTCTCGGCGCTCACCGGTGCCGATGCGGCGTGGCTGGTGTCGAGCACCCGGCGGGCGATCCCCGTCCGCTCGGTCGACGGCGCACCGCTCGCGATCGACGCGGGCCTGACGGCGGCGTTCGAGGCGGGGCTGCTCGCCGGCTGATCGCGTCCGCGGCTCGGTCTCCCTGCGCGTCAGGCCGCTGCGGCCAGCGCGCGGGAGGTGTGCGGGCCGACGCCGGCCTCCTCCGCGTCTCCGAGATCGGCGAGCGTGTCGACGTCCAGCCTCAGCGTCGACGAGCCGGGCAGCACGACGACGGCGCAGCCCGCGTCGCGGTGCCGGGCCAGAGAGCCCGGGCCGAACGCCGGAGCGACGAGGGCTCCGGCCGCCAGCAGGAGCGCCGTGGTGCCGCTCCCTTCGCGGTCCGGGACGACGGCCGGGAGCGACCGCGTCGCGAGCGCCTCGGAGAGGTCCGACGGCAGCAGGGCGGGCAGGTCCCCGGTCAGCACGATCACCGGGGCGCCCGGCCGGCGGTGGAGGGCGGCCTCGGCTCCCCCGGACACGGCGGCGTCGAGGGTCCCCGGGTCGGGCACCACCACCAGCTGCGGGTGCTCCGCCCGTGCGCGGTCGGCCGCACCGGCGTCGGAGGTGACCAGGAGAAGGCTCGCCACCGGCTCCGCGGCGGCCACGGCGGCGAGCGTGTCCAGGAGGAACGCCTCGGCCAGCGCCGCGCGGCCCGGCACGTCGAGGCGCGTCTTCGAGCCGCCGCGGCCCTTGAACACGACGACCGCGCTCCAGCCGGTCACGCGCGCTCCTCGCGCGAGGCGGCTCCGGCCGCGAAGCCCTCGGCGAAGGCCTCGTCGGCGCCGAGGCGGAACATGTCGTCGGGGCCCGTGCGGGTCAGCGTGCGGGCGCCCGGGCTCTCGACTCCCGTCACCAGGCGGGCGAGCCCGCGGACGACGGCGACGGGGCGACCGCTCGCCTTGCCCTTCACCAGGTCGCCGAGCGCGGCGATCTCGTCCGCCACGGCCGGCATGGTCACTCCCAGCGTGCGCCCCAGGGCGTCGACCCCGCCGCGGAGGTCGTCGATCACGAGGACGCCCGCGGCTCCGATGGCCGCGTCGGTCTGCCCGACCCGCCAGGCGCGGCCCAGGGTGTCGCTGACGAGCACGCCCACCTCCACGCCGAGCCGCTCTCGCAGGCCCGCGCAGAGGGCCCGCGCCGAGGCGTCCGGGTCGACGGGGAGGAGGAGGACCGTCCCCTCCGCGACGTTGCTGGCGTCGACTCCGGCCGCCGCCTGCACGATCCCGAGGCGGTTCTCCACGATGCGGGTGACGCCGGACCCGTGCGCCCGGGTGGCGACGACGCGGACGGTCTCGGCCGTGATCGCGTCCTCGCGGTCGGCCGCGGCGACGACGCGCCCCTCCGCCTTCGAGACGATCTTGCTCGTGACCACGAGGATGTCGCCGTCCGCGGGCCGGTCCTCCTCGGCGGCGGCGGCGACGGCCGCGAGGATCAGCTCGAGCAGGTCGTCACCGGGAGTCACCTCCGGGATGCCGTCGAGGGCCCAGGCCTGCACGCGCGTCTCGCTCACCGGTCCATTCTCCCGGCTGCCACGGGCGCACGGGTCCACGGCCCGGGATCACCCGAGTGGACGATCGCCGGCGCCTCAGCCGGCGGCGAGGTACGCGGCGACCGCGGGCGGCACGTAGGGGGCGACGTCGCCGCCGAGGGAGGAGACCTGCCGCACCAGCGAGCTCGACACGTGGGCGTGCGCGGGATCGGGCAGGAGGAACACCGTCTCGACGTGCGCGAGGTTGCGGTTCACGATCGCCATGGGGGTCTCGTACGCCACGTCGACCTGCGAGCGGATGCCCTTCACCAGGATGCTCGCGCCGACGTCGGTGCAGTAGTCGACGAGCAGGCCCATGCTCCACGAGGCGACGACGATCCGCCCCTCGACCCCCGCCTCCGCGATCGACTGCTCGATGAGCGAGACGCGCTGGGCGATCGGCAGCAGCGCGGTCTTGGCGGGGTTGTGGACCACCACCACGTGCAGCTCGTCGACCAGGCGCGCGGCCCGCTCGATCACGTCGAGATGACCGAGGGTCACGGGGTCGAAAGAGCCGGGGACGACGGCGATGCGGGCCATGCCGACAGAGTAGCGGGCGGGCACCGCCTAGCTCTTGGCGAGGAACTCCCGGTCGCGGTCCTGCACGCGGCGCTCGAGCGCGGCACGGAGCCGGTCGTGCGCGGCGAGCGACGGGTCCTCCGCGAGGAGCCGCTCGGCCAGCGCCCGCGCCTCCACGATGACGTCCGCGTCCTGCACCACCCGCAGCAGGCGGAGCGACGAGCGCCCGCCGGACTGCGAGTCGCCCAGCACGTCGCCCTCGCGGCGCAGCTCCAGGTCGACCTCGGCGAGCGCGAAGCCGTCGAGCGTCGCGGCGACCGCCTCCACCCGCTCGCGCGCGACCGTCCCCGCCTCCGCCGCCGTCACGAACAGGCACACCCCCGCGACGCCGCCGCGCCCGATGCGCCCGCGGAGCTGGTGCAGCTGCGAGACCCCGAACCGCTCCGCGTCGAGCACGACCATCATCGAGGCGTTCGGCACGTCCACGCCGACCTCGATGACCGTCGTCGACACCAGGACGTCGATCTCCCCCGCGGCGAAGGAGCGCATCACGGCGTCCTTCTCCTCCGTCGTCATCCGCCCGTGCAGCGCGGCCGACCGCCGCTTCCCGAGCAGCGGATGCGCGCGCACGCCCTCCAGCGTGGCCGCGACGGTCGTGAGCGGCGCGGCGGCGTCCTCCTCGGGCGGCTGCGCGCCCTCGGCGGGCTCCCCCGGCTCGATCGCCGGGCAGACGAGGTAGACCTGGTGGCCCGAGCGGATCTCCTCCTCGGCGCGCTCCCACGCCCGCGCGATCCACGCGGGGTGGTCGGCGAGCGGGACCACGTGGCTCGTGATGCCGGGGCGCCCGGCGGGCAGCTCGCGGATGGTCGAGGTGTCGAGATCGCCGAAGACCGTCATGGCGACGGTCCGCGGGATGGGCGTGGCCGTCAGCACCAGCACGTGCGGCGGGGTGGCGCCCTTCCGGCGCAGGGCGTCCCGCTGGTCCACGCCGAAGCGGTGCTGCTCGTCGATCACGACGAGGCCCAGGTCGTAGAAGGAGACCGCGTCGCCGAGGAGGGCGTGCGTGCCGACGACGATCTTCGCCGTGCCCGAGACGATCCGGAGGAGGGCCGCGCGGCGCTGCGCCGCCCCCAGCCCGCCGGTGAGGAGGGTCGGCACCAGCTCGGCCGCGAGCTCCGGGCCGAGGGTCCTCGCGATCGAGCGGAGGTGCTGCCCCGCGAGCACCTCGGTGGGAGCGAGCAGCGCCGCCTGCCCGCCGCTCTCGGCCGTGGCGAGCATCGCCCGGAGCGCGACGAGGGTCTTGCCGGAGCCGACCTCGCCCTGCACCAGCCGGGTCATCGGGCTCTCGGCGGCCAGGTCGGCGGCGATCTCGTGCCCCACCGCGGTCTGGTCGCCGGTGAGGGCGAAGGGCAGCGCGGCGTCGAAGCGCTCGAGCAGCCCGCCGGGGCCGGGCACGCGGGCGGTCGCGGGGCTGCTGCGCGCCGAGGCCCGGCGCTCGAGCAGGGCGAGCTGCAGGAGGAACGCCTCGTGGAAGCGCAGCGTCTCGCGCGCCTGCGCCTCCTCGCCCTCCCGCTGCGGGCGGTGGATCAGCTCCAGCGCCTCGCCGAGGCCCAGCAGCGAGCGGCCGGCGCGCACCTGCTCGGGCATCGGGTCGGGCACGTCGCGCAGGCCGTCCAGCAGCACGCCGATCGCGGCCTGGAGCTGCCAGCTCGAGATCGCGCTGGTCGCCGGGTAGATCGGGATCGGCCGCTCGGCCCAGTCCTTCGCGAGCTCACCGCCTCCCGTCTCCGTCGCGGCGGCCTCCTCGTCGTCGAACAGGCGGTAGTCGGGATGCGTGAGCTGCGGGGTGTCGCGGAACATCGAGACCGTGCCCGCGAAGATCCCGCGCACGCCGCGGTGGAGCTTCGCCGCGCGCCAGGGCTGTCCGAAGAACGTCAGCGAGAGCGTGCCCGAGCCGTCCGAGATGACGACCTCGAGCAGGGTGCCGCGCCGGTTGCGCATCGGCCGCTCGCGAACCTCGCGCACCTCCGCCACGATCGTCACGCTCTCTCCCACGGGGAGACGCGAGAGCGCCGTCAGCTCGCCCCGCTTCGCGTAGCGGCGCGGGTAGTGGCCCAGGAGCTCGCCGACCGTGCGGTACCCGAAGGCCTTCTCGACCGCGCTCGCCGTGCGCGGCCCGATCAGCGGCGCGAGCGAGGCGTCGAGGGGGTCCGGGATCACCTAGCGATCATAGGTCGGACCTCGGACGCGCGAGCCGGGCGACCGGGTCCAGCGCCGAGCGGGGCACGACCGACGCGAGCACCCGACGACCGGCACCCGCGGAGCCGCGGAGCGCGGCGGCCACGGCGGTCGCGTCGTCCCACGCCTCCGACTCGCTCGCGGACGGCGAGTAGCGCCGGCGCTCGACGCGCTCCCGGAGCCCCTGCAGACGTGCCGCCGCTCCGGGGTCGAGGGCGGGAGCCATGCGGGCCTCCTGCGCGCGCGGAGACTCCGTGTCCTCCACGGGGACGCCCAGGTCGCGGGCGGTCGCCAGCAGCTCGGCCCACGCGGCCTCGACGGAGCCGGAGCGCGCGGACCGGCGCCGCAGCGCGCGCTGGACGGCGCGCATCAGCCAGGGGACGAGCACGAGCAGCAGGAGCAGCACCCAGAGCGTCGCCGCCGGAGCCGCCGTGGTGCTCGAGGCGCCGACGGCGCCGGGGGTCGGCGTCGCCGACGCAGCCGTCGGAGTGGGCGTCGCGGCGGGAGCGCTGGTCGCACCGGGCGCGGTGGTCGCGGTCGAGCCCGGGGCGGTGGGGCCCGAGGACGCCGTCGCGCTCGGCAGGGTGTACGAGGCCGGAGCGCCGCGGCTGGGCGTCGGCTCGAAGGGCAGCCAGCCGACCCCCTCGAAGTACAGCTCGGGCCAGGCGTGCAGGTCGGAGGAGAGGACGCGGTAGGTGGTCAGGTCGCTGCCGCCGGAGGGCACGACGGAGCCGGGCTGGTAGCCGATGGCGAGCCGCGACGGGATCCCGAGCTCGCGCGCCATCACCGCCATCGCCGAGGCGAAGTGGACGCAGTAGCCCTCCTTCGTCGTCAGGAACGCCGAGAGCACGCCGACTCCGTCGCCGTCGTAGCCCTCCTCCGCGGGGGTGTCCTCGGAGTAGCGGAACTCGGACGAGCGGAAGTACGTCTGCAGCGCGCGCGCCCGGTCGTAGGCGGTCGGAGCCTCCGCCGTGACCTCCTCGGCGGTGGTGCGGACGATCTCGGGCACGTCGTCGGGGAGCGAGAGGTACCGGTCGACGCCGGACGGCGCGGGAGCGGCGAGCAGCTGCTGCGGGTCGGGCTCGAGCCGCAGCGCCTGCACCTGGTAGTCGTCTCCGGAGCGGGTCGTCGCGTCGCCGCGGATCGAGCCGTCCTGCACGTCCTGGAGCCAGCCGTCGCCGACGCCCGTCAGCGACGAGACCGGATACGGCACGGGGAGCCACTGGCTCCGCAGCGTCTCCACCGAGACGTCGACCTCCTCCGCCTCGCGCGGCACGCTCTCGGAGAGCCCCTCGGGCGCGATCGGCGCGTCGATCGGAGCGGTCTGCTCCGTCTCGCTCGGCGCCCAGTCGTCGCCGTCGAAGTCCGAGACGGTCAGCACGCGGAGGTAGACGGGCAGGTCGGAGTCGGTGGCGTAGCGCAGCACGGTCACGGGGTTCGGGCGGCGCAGGTCCGCGCCGAGAGCGACCACCGGGTCGATCGCGCCGTTGAAGAGGCTGCCGGAGACGCCCGAGGGGGCGGTGGTGCGCGCGTAGCCGGCCGCCGACCCGGCGACGACTCCCGCGCCCAGGACGACGACGGTCACGGCCGCGAAGGCGGGCAGCACGGCCGAGGCCGCGCTCGGGCCGCTCGGGCGGCGGGGGGCGGCCGTGGCGGCGAGCACGCCCGCGTAGGCGAGCGCAGTGACGACGAGGCTCGCCCAGGACACCTCGGAGGGGTCCACGATCGCCGGCACCGCGAGCAGCGCCGCGGGGAACAGACCGGCCAGGGCGGGGAGGCGGACGGAGAAGGCGAACAGGTCGGCCGCCCAGGCGAGCACGACCACCCCGCCGATCAGGAGGAACGAGATGCCGTCGTCGGCGATGGCCGGGAGCCCCTGCTGCGCGATGGACTGGAAGCCGCCCTGCGCGAGCGCCTCCGCCTGCGCGACGGCGCCGGGTGTGGGGATCACGAACAGCAGGGCCCGACCGGGCACGAACATCGCGGTCAGCACGCCGACCATCGTCAGCGTGCCGAGGATCGGCGGGACGACGGGGTGCACGCGCAGAGCCCGGGCGGCGGCCGGGACGCCGAGCACCACGGCGACCGCGCTCGCGAGGAGCACCAGCCAGTCGACGCCGACGAGGAGCCGCCCGATCCCGGCGGCGGCGGCCGTGATCGCGAGGAAGAGCAGACCGCTCAGAGGAGCCGACCCGGCGCGCGGATCGCTCTCGACGCGGCGGCTCACGCCACCACCCGCAGAGCGAGAGCCTGCGCCCACGCCTCCTCGACGGAGGCGCTCTGGTCTACGGACACGGCGTACCAGCCGAGCGAGGCGAGAGCCGCCTCCTCCTCAGCGGTGCCGGCGACGACGAAGGCGATCGCGGGGCGCGACTGCGCGGCCAGGGAGCCGAGGGCGTCGAGGTCCGACTCGAGGAGTCGGGTGAGCACGGCGAAGACCGGGCGTACTCCCCCCGTGTCGCGCATGTCGGCCGAGATCCGGGTCACCGCGTCGACCGAGTCGCGCGAGGGCGCCAGCTCGGCCAGGCGCAGCAGCACGTCGTGGGCCACCTCGCGCTCGTCCTCCGAGTGCTCCGGCTCGCCGTCCGCACCCGTCTCGACGAGGTGGGTCTCGAAGCCGCGGTCGAGCAGGTGCACGGCGAGGGAGGCCGTCATCGACACCGCCCATTCGAGCCGATCGTCGCCGCGCCGCTCGAGCACGCGCTCGGCCCGGGTCTCGAGGAGGATCCACGCGTGCGGATCGGTGTTCTGCTCGTCCTGGCGGACCATGAGCTCGCCGGAGCGGGCGCTCGCCCGCCAGTGCACCCGGCGCATGGCGTCCCCCGGGCGGTAGTCGCGCGGGATCACGTCGTCCGTGCCGGCGCCGGCCGTCGCGTGCGCGACCGGGCTCGATCCGCCTGCTCCGTGCGCGTCCAGGACGTCGCTCTGGAGGGGCACGACCCGCGGAGTCACGACGAACGGCTGCGCAGCCCCCACGACGCTCTCGCGGAGCGCGAGCCCGAGGCCGTCGCCGCGCACCAGGCGCAGCGGGCCGATGCGGTGGATCCCGCGCCGCTCGGCGGGCAGACGGTAGCGGGCGCGCACGCGGCCGCCCGACGGGACGCCCGGCAGCCCGAAGACGCCCTCGGCGACCGGGCGGCCGACGACGACCCCGCGCTCCACGCGCTCGAGCCGGTCGTGGGCGCGGGCCCCGCTCCGGACGGCGCGGCCGCGGTTCTCGAGCAGCACATCGACCTCCACCACGTCGCCGGCCGCGACGGTCTGGGGAGCGAAGCGGCACTGCACCCGGAACGACGCCGGCGCCAGGAGCAGGGAGACGAGCGCGCCCAGGGGCAGGCCCAGCAGCACCAGGCCGACGAACAGCAGCTCGCGGAACTCCGACAGCGGCGCTATCACCACTCCCGCGACGCCCAGCAGAACGAGCGCCCAGCCGCGCAGCGTCAGCGCGACCCCGCGGAGCGCGGGCAGACCGCCGAGACGGGACGACGGCGTCTCGGCGGCGCGGGCCTCAGTCGCCACGGTTGCCGAAGGGGACGGGGGTGGCCGCGACGATGCGCTGCACGATCTCGGTGACCGAGTGCGAGGATCCGGCGCCGGAGCGGCCGGGGAGGCGGGTGGCGGGCAGGAGGCGGTGGCCGAGCACGGGGACGGCGAGCGCGTCCACGTCGTCCGGCACCACGAAGTCGCGGTCGCTGAGGGCGGCGAGCGCCTTCGCGGCGGCGATCAGCTGGAGCGTGGCGCGCGGGCTCCCCCCGAGCCGCAGCTCGGGGTCCACCCGCGTGGCCTGCATGATCGCCACCACGTACTCCTGCACAGGCGGTGCGACGTACACGGAGCGCACGTAGGCCATCATCCGCTCGAGCTCGGCGAGGCCCACGACGGGCCGCAGCTCCTCGAGCGGGCTGGCCGAGTCGCGGGTGCGGATCATCTCGAGCTCGGCGCGCTCATCGGGGTAGCCGAGCGAGAGGCGGGCCATGAAGCGGTCGCGCTGGGCCTCGGGCAGCGAGTAGGTGCCCTCCATCTCGACCGGGTTCTGCGTCGCGATCACGGCGAAGGGGCGCGGGAGGAGGTGGGTCGTGCCGTCGACCGAGACCTGGCGCTCCTCCATGCACTCCAGCAGCGCCGACTGCGTCTTGGGCGAGGCCCGGTTGATCTCGTCGCCGATCAGGATGTTCGCGAAGACCGGGCCCGGCTTGAACTCGAAGTCGCGGGTCGCCTGGTTGTAGACGGAGACCCCCGTGACGTCGGAGGGGAGCAGGTCGGGCGTGAACTGGATGCGCGCGACGCTGCCGCCGACCGAGGCCGCCAGCGACTTCGCCAGGACCGTCTTGCCGGTGCCGGGGACGTCCTCCATCAGGAGGTGCCCACCGGCGAGGAACACCGTCAGCGCCATCGAGACCTCGGCCGACTTGCCGTCGATCACGCGGGTGAGGTTCCCGAGGACGGCGCCGCAGTGCGCCGTGAACTCCTCGCGGGTCAGGGGCGTCTCGGGAGCCGCTCGGCGGCCGACAGCGGAGCGGGTGTCTTCGAGCGACGTCATAGCTACGGATTCTCGCAGTCCTGACGGGAAAAGGGTCCAGGTTCCGCGAGTTCGCAGTGTGCCGCCAGGCGGGAGCCGCGCGGCGGCCGCCGGACGCCGTGGGCAGGGGTGCCGCCCTATGCTCGGTCCGGTGACCAGGATCATCGCCGGATTCGCCGGCTCGCTCACCCTCCGGGTCCCGCGCGCGGGCACCCGCCCCACCAGCGACCGCGTGCGCGAGGCCGTCTTCTCGGCCCTCGAGGCCCGGGACGCCCTCGACGGCGCGACGGTGGTCGACCTCTACGCGGGCTCCGGCGCCCTCGGGCTCGAGTCGGCCAGCCGCGGAGCGAGCGCGGTCGTCCTGGTCGAGCGCGACCCGAAGGCCGCGAGGACCGCGGGCGAGAACGCACGGGCGATCGCGACCGCGGCGGCCAAGAACAAGCGGCCCGCCCCGCGGATCGAGGTGGTGACCGGCTCGGTCCGCTCCTTCCTCGACGGCTCCCCGGCCCTCAATACGGACACGGTGTTCCTCGACCCGCCCTACGACCTCGGCGAGGACGACCTGGCCGCCGATCTCGCCGGTGTGCTGCCGCTGCTGCGCGAGGACGCGGTGGTCGTCGTGGAGCGGAGCTCCCGCAGCCCGGAGCCGCGCTGGCCCGCGGGTCTGGAGCGGGAGCGGAGGAAGGACTACGGCGAGACCACCATCTGGTGGGCGTCCCCCGCCTCGCCCGCTTCCTCGGCGGCCGGCTGACCGGCCTCAGCCCGCCGCGCCGTCCCAGCCGAGGTACGGGTCCCAGCCCCCGCGCCCCTCGAGCGCGACCCCGCCCAGGCGCACCTCCGGGCCCCCCTCGCGGACGACCCCGAGCGGGACGAAGCCCTCCGGCAGCGCCGCGGCGGGCGGGAAGCACGCGAGCATCGCGTGGTCCTCGCCGCCTCCCAGCACCAGCGCCCTCGCCAGGTCGAGGTCCACGCCCTCCACTCCCGTGAGCCCGCGCGCGTGCACGTCGACCGCCGCGGCATCGAGGTCGATCGCCACTCCGCTCGCACGCGCCATCCGACGGGCGTCGAGCACCACGCCGTCCGAGACGTCCATCATCGCGGTGGCGGTCCCGCCCGCGGCCTCGCCCGCGGAGATCGGCGCGGTCGGGCACAGCTGCGCCTCGAGGAGGGACGGATGCCGCTCGCGGAGCCGGGCGGCGAGGTCGGCCGACGGCTCCCCGTCCCGCCGCGCCTGCTCGAACAGCAGGCGCAGCCCGAGCCCCGCTCGTCCCAGCGGGCCGGCCACGGCGAGCACGTCCCCCGGCCTCGCACCGCTGCGGAGCACCGGCGGTCGTCCGTCGAGCGAGCCGAACGCCGTGATCGAGAGCGTCAGCGTCGCGGAGGCGGACAGGTCTCCCCCGACGACTCCGCATCCCGGCGCCATCGCGGCGCAGCCGGCGGCGAGGCCGCCCGCGATCCCCTCCAGCACGTCGACGCCCAGCGACTGGGGTGCCGCGAGCGCGACGACGAGCCCGGTGGGACGGGCCCCCATCGCCGCGACGTCGGCGAGGTTCGAGGCCGCCGCCTTCCAGCCCAGGTCCGCCGGGCGCGACCAGGCCAGCCGGAAGTCGGGGCCGTGCACCATCATGTCCGTGGTCACCACGAAGCGGCCGTCGGGAGCGCGCAGCACCGCGCAGTCGTCGCCGGGCCCGACCAGGGTCTCCGCGCCCGGGCCGCCGAGCCGGGCCAGCACCCTCGCGAGCACCTCGCCCTCGCTGAGCTCGGCCAGGGTGGGACTCCGATCCTCTGCCATGGTTCACACGCTAGCGTTGACGGCGATGTCCCCCCGCCGACTCCGCTCCCCCCTCCTCGCCGCCGCCGCCGTCCTGCTGCTCTCGGGCTGCTCGGCCAGCGTCGCCCTCGAGCCCGCCGCCGATGCGACGAGCACCGGCTGCGCGGAGGTCTCGGTGCGCCTGCCCGACGTGGTCGCGGAGCAGCCCGAGCGCGAGACGAATGCTCAGGGCACCGCCGCCTGGGGCACCCCGGCCGCCGTCATCCTCCACTGCGGAGTCGAGGTGCCCGGTCCGACGACGGACCTCTGCGTGAACGTCAGCGGAGTCGACTGGATCATCGACGAGACGCAGAAGGACGAGGACATCTACACGCTGACCACCTACGGTCGCGATCCCGCGGTGGAGATCACCGTCGACCAGAGCCGCGCGTCCGGATCCTCCGCGGCGCTCGACCTGGCGAACGCCGTCTCCTACGTCCCGCAGACGCGCGAGTGCACCGACGTCTCGGACGCCGACACCCTCGATCCGACGGACACGCCCACCGGCTGAGTCTCAGCGGTCAGACGCCGAGGGCTCGACTCGCTGCGGTGAGCGCACCATCGGAGGTCGCCCCCAGCTCGCGCGCGCGGGACGCGAACACGGCGGCCGCGGCCTGCAGCTCGCGCTCCAGCGCGTCCACGCCTCCCGCGACGACCGTGCCCGCCCGGCCGCGCGTCTCGACCAGGCCCGCCGACTCCAGCTCCCGGTAGGAGCGGGCGACCGTCCCCGCGGCGACGCCCAGCGTCTCGGCCAGCGCGCGCACCGGCGGCAGCCGCGTGCCGACCGGCAGCTCGCCCGCGGCGATCAGAGCGGTGATCTGCTCGCGGATCTGCTCGAAGGGCGCCGCGGCCGCGCCCGCCTCGACGCGGAGCGCGAGCGCCGACGTCATCGGGCGGCGACCGGGACGCGGTCGAGCGCCGAGTCGAGCAGCTCGCTGATCAGGTCCGGGTAGTCCACGCCGCTCGCGCCCCACATGCGCGGGAACATCGAGACCGGCGTGAAGCCGGGCATGGTGTTGATCTCGTTGACGACGAAGCCGTCGGCGGTGAGGAAGAAGTCGACCCGGGCGAGGCCCTCGGCTCCGATCGCGTCGAAGGCGCGGATCGCGAGGGACCGCATCTCGGAGAGCTCGCCGTCGGTCAGGTCGGCCGGGCAGACCAGCTCGATGCCGGACGCCCCGAGGTACTTCGCCTCGAAGTCGTAGAAGCCGCGGCCGGAGACGACCACCTCGCCGGCGACGGAGGCGCGGGCCGGAGCACCGCGGCGGCCGCCGAGCACGCCGATCTCGACCTCGCGGCCGACGATGCCCGACTCGATCAGCACCCGCGAGTCGTGCGCGAACGCCTCCTCCAGCGCGGCCTCGAGCTGCTCGCGCTCGTCGATCCGGCTGACGCCCACGCTCGAGCCGGCCCGCGCCGGCTTCACGAACGCGGGCAGGCCCAGCTCGTCGAGGGCCGAGGAGGCGTCGCCCGGGTCGGCGCGCCACTCCGCCTCGGTCACGAGGTACCAGGGCGCCACCGCGAGGCCTGCGGCCCGCAGCACCGTCTTGGTGAAGTGCTTGTCCATGCCGAGCGCCGACGCGAGCACGCCCGAGCCGACGTAGGGCAGCCCGACGAGCTCGAGCATCCCCTGGACGGTGCCGTCCTCGCCCCACGGGCCGTGCAGGATCGGCAGCACCACGTCGACCTCGCCGAGCGAGCGCGTCGCGCCGTCCTCGGTCGTCACGGTGAGCTCACGCGAGAGGGCCGACTCCGGCCAGCGCACACGGGAGCCGTCGTCCTCGACGCGGGGCAGCGACGCGGCATCGAGAGCGAACTTCTCAGGACGGTCCTCCTCGAGCACGAAGGCGCCGTCGGAGGTGATCCCGACGGGGATCACCTCGAAGCGGTCACGGTCGATCGCCCGCAGCACCCCGGCCGCCGTTGCGCAGCTGATCGAGTGCTCGCTGGAGCGCCCCCCGAACAGAACGGCCACGCGGAGCTTGCTGGTCATCGAGGTTCCTCTCACCCTGTGGCTCGTCCGAATCCGTGGTCAGGTGCGGCGCGATGTCCTTCGGATCGAGCGTACCGGCGAGCACCTGCGACACCTGCTCGACGATGGGCATGTCGACTCCCCTGGCGCGCGCCAGCTCGAGGACCGGCGCGACGGAGGCGAGCCCCTCCGCCGTCTGCTGCATCGACTTCACCACGTCGGTGAAGCTGTAGCCCTGGCCGAGCAGGCGCCCGGCCGTGTTGTTGCGCGAGAGGGACGAGCTCGACGTCGCGATGAGGTCGCCGAGCCCAGCGAGTCCGGCCATCGTCTCGGCCCGTCCGCCGTACGCGACCGCGAAGTCGGTCATCTCGGCGAGACCGCGCGTGATGATCGATGCCTTCGTGTTCTCGCCGTAGCCGACGCCGTCGACGATGCCGATCGCCACGGCGATGAGGTTCTTCAGCACGCCGCCGAACTCGGTGCCGATCACGTCGGTGTTGACGTAGGAGCGGAAGTAGCGGTTGGTCGCCGCGAGAGCCACCTCCTGCGCGGTGACGAGGCTCTCGGAGGCGATGACCGCCGCGGTCGGCTGCTCCTTGGCGATCTCGAGGGCGAGGTTGGGCCCGGAGGCGACGGCGATCCGGTCGAGAGAGACCGGCAGCATCTGCGCGATCACCTCGCTCATCCGCTGGCCGGTGCCCTTCTCGACGCCCTTCATCAGGCTCACCAGCACCGTGCGCTCGGTGAGGAACGGCGTGATCGCCTCGAGGTTGCTCCGCAGCGACTGCGACGGGATGGAGAGGTAGACGTGGTCCGCGCCCTCCAGCGCCTCCTCGATGCGCGGCGTGGCCCGGATGTTGCGCGGGAGGTTGATGCCGGGGAGGTAGTCGCTGTTGCGCTTGGCCTCGGTGATCTCGCGGGCCAGCTCGGCGCGGCGCGCCCACATCACGACGTCGGAGCCGCCGTCGGCGAGGATCTTCGCGAACGTGGTGCCCCAGCTGCCGGCGCCGAGGACGGCGACGCGGCGGGGCACGGGGATGGGCGCCTTCCTACTTCTCGGACTCAAAGCGACCCGTGCCTTTCTGGTTGTGCTCGGAGGGGTTCCAGCGCTTCTCGGGCGCCGCCTCGCCGCGCAGCTCCTCGAGCAGGGCGGTGATCGCCGCCATCACGACCGCGGAGGCCTCGTTGAGGGTGGCGGAGTCGAGGCTGCGTCCGCGGAAGGCGGACAGGTCGACGGGGTCGCCGACGATCACGTCGACGCGCTTGCGGCGGAAGAGGGTGATCCGCTTGGAGTAGCGGCCCATCAGCTGCTGCGCGCCCCAGTGCGCGACCGGGACGACAGGCAGGCCGTACTGCAGCGCCATCCGCACCGCTCCCGTCTTGCCGCGCATCGGCCAGAGCTCGGGGTCGCGGGTGAGGGTGCCCTCGGGGTAGATGATGACCGAGCGGCCCTCGTCCACGAGAGCCTTGGCGGTCTTCAGCGGCTCGCTGCCGCGGACCGAGCCCGAGCGCTCGACGGGGATCTGCCCGGAGCCGCGCAGGATCGAGCCGAGCACGGGCACCGAGAACAGCGAGGCCTTGGCGAGGAAGCGCGGTGCGCGGCCGGCGCGCCACAGGGTCCAGCCCGTGATGATCGGGTCGATCTCGCTGTAGTGGTTCGGCGCGAACACGAAGGCTCCGGTGCTCGGGATCTTGTCGCCGTTCCGGATCCGCAGGTCGACCGAGGCGGTCATCACGGGGATCACCGCCGCCGCGAGGAACCAGAAGATGGACGGACGGCTTCGCTCAGACACCCGCCCATCCTCGCATCCCGCATCGGAGGGGCCGCGTCCCCACGCCCGGGAGCAGCGGGGCCCCGCGGTGGGAGGAGCGGCCCGGCCGCCGGGTACGGTACCGGCACGCCCCGTCCGCGTCGCCGCCCGTCGCCGTGGGACGCCGTCGGCCGAGCGCTCGGCCGACTCGCCGACTCGCCGATCGCGCTATCCGGCCTGGTGCTCCTGATCGTGTGGGGAGTCGTGCTGCTCGCCACGCAGGCCGGACGCGACGCGGCTGCGCTCGGCGACGGCCTCCTGCTGACGCTCGCGGTCCTCGTCGGCGGCTCGGCGGCCGTCACCCTCGTGATCGGCGGGGTCGACGCCCTCTGGCGCGTGGCGGTGGCACCGCTCGCCCACGTCGAGGCGGAGGCGACCGGCGGCGTCGCGGTCCTCGGACGCGGCCGGCTCGGGGCGGGCCTCCGTCGTATCGAGCCGCGGTTCCCGCTGCCGACGCTGCGGCCCTACGCGGTGGTCGTGCCGCGCCGCCGGGGACTGACCGTCTCCTTCGGCGACTGGGGCGTCGTCGTGCCCTGGGCGCGGATCGCGCGGCTGGAGCGGCGGTGGGTGCTGGTGGGCCTGCGTCCGCGCGAGGCCCTCGAGGTCGTCCTGGCCGGCACGCGGCGCGGACGCCTGACGCTGGTCCTGGTCGAGTCGCCCGGACCGCTGGGCCTGCGGCCCGCGCCGGAGACGACGCTCGCGCTCCTCGAGAAGCGGATCCGGGGACGCCTGGAGGAGGACGCGGAACCGCCCGCGTGGGGCGCGCCCGGGCGCGACAGGACCCCGGGCCGCTGAGGACGGTCGTCCTCCGCGGCACCGAGGTCCCGGTGGGCGGCTACGCGTCGAGCGAGAAGTCGGCGCCCAGCAGCTCGAGCTTGGTGAGGAAGTTCTCGTAGCCGCGGCTGATGATGCCGACGTTCGAGACCGTCGAGGTGCCCTCGGCCGAGAGCGCCGCGATCAGGTGCGAGAAGCCGCCGCGCAGATCCGGCACGACGATGTCGGCGCCGTGCAGCTTCGAGGGTCCCGAGATCACGGCCGAGTGCATGAAGTTGCGCTGCCCGAAGCGGCAGGCCTGCCCGCCGAGGCACTCGCGGTGGATCTGGATGGTCGCGCCCATCTCGACGAGCGCGTCGACGAAGCCGAAGCGCTGCTCGTAGACGGTCTCGTGCACGATCGAGACGCCCTTGGCCTTCGTGAGCGCCACGACCAGCGGCTGCTGCCAGTCCGTCATGAAGCCGGGGTGCACGTCGGTCTCGATGATGACCGGCTTGAGCTCGCCGCCCGGGTGGTAGAAGCGGATGCCGTCCTCGGCGATCTCGAACGCGCCGCCGACCTTGCGGAAGACGTTGAGGAAGGTGGTCATCTCCTGCTGGCGGGCGCCGCCGACGAAGATGTCGCCGTCGGTCGCGAGGGCCGCGGCCGCCCAGGAGGCCGCCTCGTTGCGGTCGAAGAGCGCGCGGTGGGAGTAGCCGGTGAGCCGGTCCACGCCCTCGATGCGGATCACCCGGTCGGTGTCGACCGAGATGATGGCGCCCATCTTCTGCAGGATGTTGATCAGGTCCATGATCTCGGGCTCGATCGCCGCGCCCGAGAGCTCGGTGATGCCGGAGGCGCGCACCGCGGTCAGGAGGACCTGCTCGGTCGCTCCGACGCTCGGGTAGGGCAGCGACACCTTGGCGCCGTGCAGGCCCTCGGGGGCCGACATCCGGATGCCGGAGGGCAGCTTCTCGATCACCGCGCCGAAGTTGCGGAGGACCTCGAGGTGGTAGTCGATCGGGCGGTCGCCGATGCGGCAGCCGCCGAGGTCGGGGATGAACGCCTCGCCCAGGCGGTGCAGCAGCGGGCCGCAGAAGAGGATCGGGATGCGGCTGGAGCCGGCGTGCGCGTCGATGTCGGCGAAGTGCGCGGACTCGACGTTGGAGGGGTCGAGGATCAGCTCGCCCACCTCGGCGCCCTGCTTCACCTTGACGCCGTGGACTTCGAGCAGGCCCTTCACGACGCGGACGTCGCTGATGTCGGGCACGTCGCGGAGGGTGGAGGCGGTCTCGCCGAGCAGCGCCGCGACCATCGCCTTGGTGACCAGGTTCTTGGCCCCCTTGAGCTCGATCCGGCCCACCAGCGGTCGCCCGCCGTTGATGGTGATCCGCTCGGTCGTCATTCCCACCCGTGCTCCCGACGCCTTTGCGTCCTGCAGGGCCTTGGCGTCCTGAAGAAGTGTGTTCACGCTATTTCACCGGCAATGTCTTGGGCCGCCAGCTCTCGCGGCGGGTCTCGAATTCGGAAATGAGCGCTTCGTCGCGCAGGGTCAGGCCGATGTCGTCCAGGCCCTCGATCAGGCGCCATCGAGTGTAGTCGTCGATCTCGAAGTCGAAGGTCTCGCCACCGGCGGTGACCGTACGCGCAACCAGATCCACCGTCGGTTCTATTCCCGGGGTGCCCTCGATGATCTCCCACAGCCGCTCGACGTCGGGCTCCGAGACGACGGCCGCGAGCAGTCCCTGCTTGCCGGCGTTGCCCCGGAAGATGTCGCCGAAGCGGGGGGAGATGACGACCCGGAAGCCGAAGTCGCGCAGCGCCCAGACGGCGTGCTCGCGGCTGGAGCCGATGGCGAAGTCGGGGCCGGCGACGAGGATGCCGGCGCCGCGGTAGCGCTCCTGGTTGAGGACGAAGTCCGCGTCCTGCCGCCAGCCGTGGAAGAGCGCGTCCTCGAAGCCGGTCTTCGTGATGCGGCGGAGGTAGATGCCGGGGAGGATCTGGTCGGTGTCGACGTTGGCGCGCTTCAGGGGCGCGGCGATCGCGGTGACGGTCTCGAACTTCTGCACGCTCAGACTCCTGCTCTCTCGCGGACCGGCTCCAGATCGGAGGGACTGGAGAGGGTGCCGCGCACGGCCGTGGCCGCGGCGACGAGGGGCGAGACGAGGTGGGTCTTCGCCCCCTTGCCCTGACGACCCTCGAAGTTGCGGTTGGACGTGGAGGCCACGCGCTCCCCCAGGACGAGCTGGTCGGTGTTCATCCCGAGGCACATCGAGCAGCCGGCGAAGCGCCACTCCGCGCCGAACGCGGTGACGATCCGGTCGATCCCCTCGGCCTCGGCCTCGAGCCGCACCCGGGCGGAGCCGGGGACGACCATCACGCGGACGCCGGGGGCCTTGGTGCGCCCCTCGACGACGGCAGCGAAGGCCCGCAGGTCCTCGATCCGCGAGTTGGTGCAGGAGCCCATGAAGACCACGTCGACCGGGATCTCCTTCATCGGCGTGCCGGGCTCCAGCGCCATGTACTCCAGCGCTCGCAGAGCGCTGGCGCGCTCGTTCGGATCGTCGAGGACGTCAGGGTCCGGTACCGCCTGCGAGAGCGAGACGCCCTGGCCGGGGTTCGTGCCCCAGGTGACGAACGGCTCGAGCGCGTCGGCGTCGATCACGACCTCGGCGTCGAACACGGCGCCCTCGTCGCTCGGCAGCGTCCGCCAGTAGGCGACCGCGGCGTCCCAGTCCTCGCCCGCCGGAGCGTGCGGGCGGCCGTGCAGGTAGGCGAAGGTCGTCTCGTCCGGCGCGACCATGCCGGCCCGCGCACCCGCCTCGATCGACATGTTGCAGATCGTCATCCGGCCCTCCATCGAGAGCGCGCGGATCGCGGAGCCGCGGTACTCGAGGATGTAGCCCTGGCCGCCGCCGGTGCCGATGCGGGCGATGACCGCGAGGATGATGTCCTTGGCCGTCACCCCCTCCTTCAGCGTGCCCTCGACCGTGATCGCCATCGTCTTGAAGGGTTGCAGCGGCAGCGTCTGCGTCGCCATCACGTGCTCGACCTCGCTCGTGCCGATGCCGAAGGCGATCGCGCCGAACGCGCCGTGCGTGGAGGTGTGCGAGTCGCCGCAGACCACCGTGACGCCGGGCATCGTCAGGCCCAACTGGGGGCCGACGACATGCACGATGCCCTGCTCGACGTCGCCCAGGGAGTGCAGGCGGACGCCGAACTCGCCGGCGTTGCGGCGCAGCGCGTCGATCTGGGTGCGGCTGATCGGATCCTCGATGGGGCGTCCGATCTCGAGGGTCGGCGTGTTGTGGTCCTCGGTGGCGATGGTGAGGTCCGGCCGGCGCAGCGGGCGCCCCGCGGCACGCAGGCCGTCGAACGGCTGCGGGCTGGTCACCTCGTGCAGCAGGTGCAGGTCGATGTAGAGCAGGTCGGGAGCGCCGTTCTCGCCCGCGACGACGACGTGGTCGTCCCAGACCTTCTCGGCGAGGGTGCGCGGCTTCTCGGCTCTCCTGCCGGTCCCTGCTCCACTCGACGCGGGCGCGGCTGTGCCGGGTGTGGTCTCGATCATGACGGTTCCTTCTCCTCCTGGAGTCGCTGCTCGGCCGGGCGAGGCACCGCGACGAGGGAGGCCGTCAGTTCGAGGTCTCGTCGCGGCACGGAAGGAGGTGCGGGCCACTCAGCATGGACCGAGAATAGCACCGCGCTCCCCCGCCTCCCGGGCGGGCGCGGCACGGAGTCGCCCGGCTCAGGCGCGGGCGTCGAGCACGGCGTCGACGACGACGACGGTGACGTTGTCCCGTCCGCCGGCCTCGACCGCCGCACGCACGAGCGCCTGAGCGAGGTCGGCAGGGTCGCCGGAGTCGCGGCGGGCGAACAGGGCGGCGATCCGCTGGTCGGAGAGCTCCTTCGTCAGCCCGTCGGAGCAGAGCAGGTAGCTGGCGCGCGGCACGACGGGCAGCGTCCAGACGTCCGTCTCGACCTCCTCGTCGGCGCCGAGGGCGCGGGTGACGATGTTGCGGTCCGGGTGCGACTCGGCGGACTCCCGCGTGAGCAGGCCCGCCGAGACGAGCTCCTGCACGGCCGAGTGGTCGACGGTCAGCTGCTCGAGCTCCGTCCCGTCCCAGCGGTAGACGCGGGAGTCGCCGACGTTGAAGAGAGCCCAGCGGGCGGGCCCGGAGGGCTCGGGCAGGACGAGCATCAGCCCCGTGAGCGTCGTGCCGCAGAGCGCACCGCCCACGTCCAGCGCGCGCACCGCCGTGTTGGCGCCCTCGACCAGGTCGAACACCGCGTCGACAGGTCCGAGGGCCGTCGGCCGGTTCTCGTGCAGAGCCCCGACCGCCGCGGCGCTCGCGAGGTCGCCGCGGGCGTGCCCGCCCATCCCGTCGGCGACCGCGAGCAGCAGCTCGTCGGCGAGGAGGGAGTCCTCGTTGACCCGGCGGACGGCTCCGACGTCGGTGCTGCTGCTGACGGCGAGCCGCAGCGCCCCCTGGGGCAGGTCGACGGTGGTGGTCGTCATCGCGGGGTCACTTCTCCTCGGCGGCCGAGCGGGCGTCGTCCGAGACGACCTCGGGGTGCCCGTCGTGCATCTCGATGTGGCGGTGCTCGCGGCGCATCTTCGCCAGGCTCGCGAGCGTCGCGACGGTCATGCTCAGGACGATGACCACCAGCGAGGTGATCGTGTCGATGTCCCACACCGGCACGGGATCGCCGCCGTTGATGAAGGGCAGGTCGTTCTCGTGCAGGGCGTGCAGGACGAGCTTCACACCGATGAAGGCGAGGATGAACGCGATGCCGTACTTGAGGTACTCGAGCTTGTCGATGAGGCCGCCGAGCAGGAAGTAGAGCTGGCGGAGCCCCATCAGGGCGAAGATGTTCGCGGTGAAGACGATGAACGGGCTCTCCGTGATGCCGAAGATCGCGGGGATCGAGTCGAGCGCGAAGAGCAGGTCGGTCGAGCCGATCGCCAGGAAGACGATCAGCATCGGGGTGAAGAACGTCGTGCCGTTCTTGACCGTGCGGATCTTCGAGCCGTCGAACTCGTCCGAGATCCTCACGCGCTTGCGCAGGAGGCGGATGAGCAGGTTGTCCGTGCCCTCGTCCTCGTCCTCCTTGCCGAACGCCTGGTTCCACGCCGTGTAGACCAGGAACGCGCCGAACAGGTAGAAGATCCAGCTGAAGCTCTCGATGAGCTGCGCGCCGAGGAGGATGAAGATCCCGCGGAAGACCAGCGCGATGATGATGCCCACCATCAGCACCTCCTGCTGCAGCTTCGCCGGCACCGCGAAGCGGCCCATGATGATGACGAAGACGAACAGGTTGTCGATCGAGAGGCTGTACTCGGTCAGCCAGCCCGCGACGAACTGGCCCGCGAGCTCGCCGCCGCCGAGGATCAGCATCGCCAGCGCGAAGATCAGCGCGAGCGTGACGTAGAAGCCGACCCAGAGGCCGGACTCCTTCAGGCTCGGCACGTGCGGGCGTTTGTAGACCAGCAGCAGGTCGGCGGCGAGGATCAGGCTCAGGACGACGAACGAGCCGATCACGAACCAGACGGGCAGATCGAGCATGAGGGCCTTCCGAGTGGGTGGGGGCCGAAAGTCTCTCCCCGGGGAGCGGACGGCCGTGCCGGTCCGCGTCACCCGTCCCGCCCCCGGCACCGCGCAGGGGCGGTGCGTACTGACGGGAGCGGAAAGGCGGGATACTCCCCTTCGCGGATGCGATCCTAGCGCCGATCCGGCGGGATGCGGCCCCGGGGAGGCGGAGCGGGAACGAGGCGATCGGCGCGATGCGTCGAGCGGGTGCCGCGTCGCGAGCACCCGGGTGTTAAACGAGAAGAACCCCCGGTCAGACCGGGGGTTCTTCTCGTGTTGCCGTGGTGACCCCAGCGGGATTTGAACCCGCGTTACCGCCGTGAGAGGGCGACGTCCTAGGCCGCTAAACGATGGGGCCGCGTTTTTGCAACTCGAAGAGTGTTGCACACGGATCCGCATCGATGCAAATCGAGCGCCCGGCCCACCCGGTCTCCGCTCGGCCGGGGCCTTGCCCGCCGCCTGCCGAGGCGGTTGGCTCGGGGCATGAGACTGACGAAACTCGAGCACGCCGCCGTCCTGATCGAGGAGGACGGCGCCCGGCTGGTGATCGATCCGGGGTCCTTCACCCGGCCCGTCGAGGGGACGGCCGACACCGTCGCCGTGGTGCTCACCCACGAGCACGCCGACCACTGGACCCCGGAGCAGCTGCAGCGCCTGCGCGACGCGGCCCCGTCGCTGCGGATCCTCGGCCCGGCCGGGGTCGCCGCCGCCGCCGAGGGCTTCGACGTCGAGACGGTCGCCGACGGCGATGTCGTGACGGTGGGCCCGTTCGAGCTGCGCTTCTTCGGCTCCCGTCACGCGGTGATCCACCGCAGCATCCCCGTGATCGACAACGTGGGCGTCCTGGTGAACGGCCGGGTCTACTACGCCGGCGACTCGTTCACAGTGCCGGAGGGCCTCGATGTCGAGATCCTCGCTGCTCCCTCGGGAGCACCGTGGATGAAGATCGCCGAGGCGATGGACTACGTGCTCGAGCTCGCCCCGCGGCACGCCTTCGCGACCCACGAGCAGGTGCTCTCGGAGGCGGGGCGCTCGCTCGGCCACGACCGGCTCGGCTGGGCGGTGCGCGAGGGCGGCGGCGAGTACCACGCCCTCGAGCCGGGCGACGTGCTGGAGCTCTGACGGCGGGACTCGCCCGCGATCACTCGTACCATCCGGGCGCCCGCTCCTCGTGCCGTGGCTCACCGGACCGGCGGAGCCGCCGTCGCCCGAGCGCGAGAAGCAGCAGGGAGAGGCCCAGAGCGAGGATGCTCGGCGGGACGGCGACGAGGAGCGCCGGGCCCGGAGCGACCGCCTGCAGGACACTGCTCGCGCTCGGCTGCCCGTCGGCCACGCCGACCACGAGCGCTATCGACGGCGACACGACGATTAGGGCTGCCAGCCACGCTGGAACCAGGACGAGGGCCGGAGCGAGCGACGGTGTCGACGTCGATCGCCGAAGTGCCAGCGCCGCACACCGGAGGACGAAGACGAGCGCTCCAGGAAGGAGCCCGACCGCCGCGAGGAAGAGGAGGAGGGAGGCGAAGCCGGGTTCCACGAGCGCTCCGAGTCCCGCCAGCGCCGCCGTCACGCCGACCGGGAGGAGGGAGACGGCTGCGGCCCACCCGAGAACGCGCAGCGCGCGGGGCTCCGCGCCATCGGAGACGTCGATCACGAGGTCCTCGAGGGGGCCGGCGAGCGTCGGCCGCCGGTGAAGCGAGGGGTCGACGACCCCTCACGGCCTGCTGGAGTCCTGGCGGTGCAACGACGACGGCCGGGCCGGGGGCGCGCCCCGGCCCGGCCGTCGATCCGATCCCTCACCGGATCAGTAGTACTCGCCCTGGCGGTAGTCCCAGGAGTTGAACTGCTCGGCGAGGTTCAGCATGATGCGCTCGTAGTCGAGGCCGCGGCGGATCAGCACGGGGCCCGGGGTGATCGAGCGCTCGCCGCCCTGCACGGGGATGAGGGCGCCCGAGGCGTCCACCATCGAGACCATGACGCCCTGCTCGTGGCGGGAGTCCTCGTCCTTGTCCGGCTGGATCGAGGAGACGTAGGAGTCGGCCGAGACGATGACGTCGGCCTCGTTCTCGATCCGCTCGCCGATGTTCGCGACGCGGCCGCGGTTGCCCACGCCCGAGGGGTTGGCCGAGCTGGCGAAGGTGAGGGTGCGGTCGCGCTCCCACATGGTGGCGACCAGCTGCTCGGCCGGGCGGCCGAAGCGGATGACGAAGCAGCTGGTGCCCCGTCCGTCGCGGACCAGCTCGCGGGCGTCCTCGTCGATCAGGTCGACGGCCTCGGCCTTCCACGGGAGGATGCAGCCGAGCAGGACGTCCTGGTCCCAGTGCTTCTGGTAGAAGGCGAGGACCTCCTCGTTGAGCTCGGCGAGCTCGGTGAGCTGCTCGATGCTGGAGCAGAGCACGACGCCCGGCTTGTTGCGGTTGCGCTGCTTGGCCGAGAACTTGCGCTCGAGGCCCGCTCCGTCGGTCGTCATCAGGATGTAGCCGACCTTGGTCGCGCAGACGACCAGTCCACCGGGGGCGTAGAGCGCGTCCACCGCTTCCGCAGGAGCCTGCTCACGCCATTCGATCACCGTCGTGCTGGTCATTCTTTCCCTTTCGTGGTGTCCAGAGACGCCATGGGCGGGGCCCCGGCCGAGCGGAAGCCTAGCGGATCGCCTCCCGTCGTCCGCGGCGGTGATGCCGCGAACGGACGCGCACCGGGCTCCGGATCGACTCCGGTGCCCGGTGCGCGCCCGTCCGCGCCGCGCGCGCCGACGGGACGGCTCAGGCGAGGGCCGTGAGCGAGCCTCGCGCGAGCGTGTTGACGGTCAGATGGAAGCCGACCAGCGAGGCCGGAGTCGACTCGTCGACCGGCAGCGTCGGCACTCCGAGCGCGTGCACCGTGAAGAGGTAGCGGTGCGGGCGGTCACCGGGCGGCGGGGCCGCACCGGCGTAGGCGAGCGACCCGAGGTCGTTGAGCGCCGGGCGCCCCACTTCCGTCGAGCCGGCGGCCAGCTCGGTGACCTCCTTCGGGATGTCGACCAGGACCCAGTGGTGGATGCCGCCGAGGGTCGGCGCATCGGGGTCGAACACGGTCACGGCGTACGACTGCGTGCCCTCGGGGCCGGCGCTCCAGCGCAGGGACGGGCTGGTGTCGCCGCTCCCCTGGGCCTCGGCGAGCCGCTCGCCGTCGGTCACGTCGTCGCTGGACACCTCCAGGGGCGCCGTCGCGGGCAGGAAGTCGAGCGGGTGCGGGGGCGTGCTCCTGGTCAGATCGGTCATGTCGTTCTCCTTCTCTCTCAGTCGGTGACTCGGCCGCGGACGCCGTCGAGCCAGTAGTCGGAGTGGCGGTCCGCGGTCGCCGCGTCGCGGAACGAGTACGTCTTCAGCAGCCAGCGGAAGCGGGTCTTGTCGCGGTCCTGGACGTCGACGAGCTGACGGCTGTGCAGGCCGTCCTGGTTCGCGATGATCAGCAGGTCCGCGTCGCGGATCCGGTGGTACTGCTCGCTGACCTTCGAGAGCGCATCGCGGAACTGCCAGAGCGCCCACAGGTGCGGCAGGTCGTCCGGGTCGGCCGGCACCGTCCGGGTGTCGTAGTAGCGGAAGCTGTGCTCGTTCTCGAGCAGAGCGTGCTGGTCCGACACGATCTGGTTCTTGTTCTGGGCGCGCGAGAGCTCGTCGAACGGGGTGATGTAGACCGCCTCGCGCAGGAGCGCCTGGTTCTCGGGTGAGATGAAGCGCAGGATCTCGCGGCCGTCGACGTACTTCGTGTAGACGAGGTCGGTCTCGGGCGTGCGCAGTCCCAGGAGCGAGATGAAGTCGGCGCGCACCGGGTGCGCGGTCCGCTCGTTGTGCCAGTACAGCTCGCCGTCGGTCTTCTGCGTCTGGGTGTTCGAGAAGCGGTTGTCGGCGTAGACGTCCTGGAAGAAGTCGCCGTTGTTGCGGGTGGCGTACGCGAGCAGCGGCGAGCCGAGGTACTGCGACTGCAGCTCGAGCAGGCCCTCGCCGACGAACGTCAGCTTCTTGCGGTACTTGTCCTCGAGCGCGTCGTCCTGGTCGAGCCAGGGGATCTCGTCGTCGACCGGGTTGTTCGAGATCAGGTGCGCGTAGGTGATCTTCTCGTCGCGCTCGCGCCGGATGCGGGCGAGCGCGTCGACGAAGCCCTGCGGGACGTCGCCGCTGTCGATCAGCGCGGCGATCGCGTCGCGGAAGCGGTCGTAGTCCTTGTAGGGGTCGATGGCGACCGCCAGCAGCGACTGCTGGAGGGTCGATCTGTCGGAATCGGAGAACGTGTAGATGGGCTGCATTGCTTCACTCCTTGCACGTGGATGAGGGACGCCGTCGGCGGGCTCGTCCCGGACTTCCTCTGTCACTCCGCTTCCGCGGTGACGGCCCTCCTCTCCTGTCGTCGCATCGAGACGGCCCCGATCGTCTGCGCGAGGACCGCGAGGACGACGAGGACGATGAGGGTCGGCGCGGTCCCTCCCGTGAGGGGGACGAGTATCCCGGCGCCGACGAGCAGGACGGCCTGGAGGATCCCCTGGTTGCGCTCCAGTCCGCGCATCACCGCGACCCGGGCGCCGTCCTCGAGCGCGTTCATCGCCGGCGCCAGGGCGATCATCGTCGCGGGCCGCACGAAGCCGCCCGCGATCCCGAGCAGGGCCAGGCCGGCGATCGCGGCGCCGAGCACCCCGAGGGTGGTCAGGGCGAGGCCCAGCACCTGGGTGAGCGCCGTCAGCCGGAAGACCAGGGGCGTGCCGGCGATGAGCGGCGAGAGCCGGGCGGCGGCCAGGCCGGCGAGCGTGTAGAGGCCGAGCACCAGGCCGAACGCGGGCAGCGTCAGACGCAGCTCCTGGAACAGCAGCAGCGGGATCACGAAGGTGTAAGCGGCGAGCAGGACGGCGCGGTTCACGGAGTAGTAGAGGGACCAGAAGCGCACCGCGGCGGGCAGGACGGCCGGCCGCACGGCGCGCGCCGCCACTCCCGAGGCGGCGCTCGCGCCGAGCGGCAGGCGGGCAAGGAGCACCACGGCCAGCGCGGCGCACGACACGAGCGCGCTGAGGAGGAACGGCAGCCGGTCCCAGAGCGCGAGCGAGGCGGCCCCGAGCACTCCCGCGCCGAAGGAGGCGAGGAACATTCCGCTCTGCACCCCCGTCTCCTGGCGGCGAGCATCGGCTCCGGCGCGCAGCGAGGAGGCCAGCGCGGCGTCCCGCCCGGCCGTCAGCGAGAAGCCGCAGCCGGCGAGCAGCTGGCTGATCACGACGGCGACCGGATCCGCGTCCAGCACGATCACGACGAGGCCCAGTGCCTTCACGCCCTCGCCGACGACGAGCGCGCCCGCCGAGGACAGGCGGCGTGTGAGCGGCGAGAGCGGGCCGTCGGCGAGCGCCGCCACCACTCCGTAGAGCGCCAGCAGCAGCGCCACGGCCAGGATCGGGTAGCCCCGCGCCAGCAGGAACACCGCGACCACGGGCAGGTGGAAGTAGGCGCGCGAGACGATCCGGTAGACCGTGATCAGCCCGGCGGCGCTGCGGCCGCGCGGGGCGTCCCCGCGCCCGAGGTCAGACAAGGGAGGGCACGACGACGCGCAGTGCGTCGGCGCCCACGTCGCCCTGACGGACGATCGACGCGCCGCCCACGAGGGAGACGATCGTGCTGCTCATCGTGGAGTCGGGGGCGGTGGTGCTGCGGATCAGGTAGTCGCTGTCGCCGCCGAGGTGCTCCGCGGCGAGGTCGAAGTCGACGAGTCCGGTCGACACCGTGCCGCTGATGTTGGCGGAGGTGGCCGCGAGCGGCAGGCCCGCGAATATCGAGAGCAGGTTGATCGGGGCGCTGAGGTTGTGCACGACCGACACCGTGTCCTGGCCCGAGGTGACCCAGTCCGGGACGACGGGCTTGCGGCGCAGGATGACGTTCAGCGGCCCCGGCCAGAACGCTGCGACGAGCGCGTCCATGTCGGCCGTCTCCGGGGCGAAGGCCCAGGTCGCCCAGTCGCGGGGCGCGGAGACGAAGAGGGTGAGCGGCTTCGCGCCGTCCCGCTTCTTCATGTCGTAGAGGCGGAAGCAGGCGCTGCGCGAGAAGGGGCTGGCGAACACGCCGTAGTTCGTGTCGGTCTGCGCGATGACGGTCGCGCCCTCGCGGAGCTCCTGCCCGACGCGCCGGAGCTCGTCGAGATCGGTCGCGTCGATGATCTGTGCCGTCATGGGTAGTGCTCCTGCTGCGCTCGGGCGCGTCCGGGCGGGGCCGGATCGCGTCGCTGTCGTGTGGCCCGCTGACGGCGGCGCCCCACGGAGGGCGCTTGGCGGGTCGGACGGCGGAGGCCGTCCGGATGCCGGTGACCACGGAGGAGAGATGCGGCTGCGTCCTCCCCCCGAGGACGTCTGCCCGGTGAAAGTAGCACCGTGCGCATCCGGCCCGCGTGTTCGCGACGCTGCATGACGAAGGAAGTCGTCGACGTCGGGGAGCAGGGTCGGGGATCGGTATGTTCCGCTGACGCGCCGCATCTCCGCGGCGTTCTCCCGGCTCCGCGGATCCGCGCGATCGTCCGTCTGGCGGCGCACCACGGCCGGGGCTGGACGGCTCGCGGCGACCCGGTCTCCGGGCCCTCCCGCTCCTCGACAGAAGGACCGCCCATGACCGACTACTGGCCCGTGCTCCTCATCCTGCTCACGATCGTGGCCGTCGTGGTCCTGATCGTCGTGCTGAAGGTCGAGCCGGTGATCGCCCTCCTCGTCTCGGCCCTCGGGCTCGGCCTCGTCTCGGGGCAGGGCGGCGAGGGGACGGTGACCGCGATGACGTCCGGATTCGGCGCGGTCCTCGGCGACATCGGCCTGCTGATCGCGCTCGGCCTGCTGCTCGGATCGCTCCTGGAGGCGCTGGGCGTGGCCCCGCTGCTCGCCCGCTGGCTCGTGAAGCGCTTCGGTCGGCGCGCGCTCCCGGTCGCCTACGCGCTGACCCTGGGCGTCGCCTTCCCCTCGATCTACTCCGACGTGCTGGTCGTGATGAGCGCACCGCTGACTCGTCTGGCCTCGCGGGGGCTCGGTGCCGGTGGCTACGGGCTGCTGGCCGGCTCCTCCATCGTCGGGATGATCGTGGGCGTGGTCTTCGTCGTCCCCGGAGCCGCCGCGCTGGCCACGGCAGGCATCGCGGGCGCTCCCCTGCCGTCGATGGTCGCCATCGGCGCCCCGCTGGGCATCGTCACCATCGTGCTGACCGTGCTGGTGTACAGCGCCCTGGTGAAGCGCGGCGGCTGGCGGGACGAGCGCGACCTCGAGGGCGGGGCGGTCCCGGGGCCCGCTCTCGAGCCCGAGGCGGGCGCGGCCACGGGAGGCACGGCGCTCGCGACGCGGCGGGTGCCGCTCGCGCTGGCCGTCGCTCCGATCGCCCTCACCATCGTGCTGATCGCCGCGAACTCGCTCACCCAGCTGGCCGAGCTCGACGTCCCCCTCCTGCGGTTCCTCGGCGACGCGCACATCGCGCTGCTGGCCGGCTTGGTGCTGGCCTACGCGACGGCACTGCGGACGCTCCCGAAGGGCGCCGTGGCCACGGCACTGGGCGGAGCACTGACCCGCAGCGGCCCGATCGTCGTCCTGACCGGGGTCAGCGGCAGCCTCGCCGCCGTGGTCGGAGGAACCGGGGTCGGCGACGCGCTCGCCGGCGCCTTCGACGGGCGGGCCCTCTCGCCGATCCTGCTCACCTGGGTCGTCGCGGCCGTGCTGCACGCGGCGATCGGCTCGGTCTCGACGGCCGCGATCACCGCGGTCGGCATCGTCGCCCCGCTGATCCCCGTGCTCGACGTGAACCCGGCGCTGATCGCCCTGGCCGCCGGCTCCGGCGCGCTCTTCCTCGGGATGGTCAACGCCAACGCGTTCTGGCTCTTCAAGTCCGTGCTCGGCCTCACCGTGCGGGGCACGTTCACCGCCTACTCGCTGACGCTCTCGATCGCCTCGGTGATCTCGCTGCTGGCGCTGCTGGTGGCGGGAACGTTCGTCTGAGCGTCGGCCGGCCCCCACGAGGCCACGCTCGCGAGGTCGGCGCCGAACTCGACCCGGAGGCGCACGGGCGCGCCCCCGCGCAGCACGCCCGGCAGCCACAGGCGCGCGTCGTCCCACATGCGGTCGAAGGGCACCTCGTCGACCGGGACGAACGCGGCGGCGAGCTCGCTCGACTCGGTGACCTCGCCGGCGACCCGGCGGCAGAGGAAGACGTGCGAGCGCTGACTCCACGCCGGCCGGTGGGGGAAGGAGTAGTCGAGCACGCCGCGCGGCTCCAGGTCGGCCGGGAGGGCGACCAGCCCCGCCTCCTCCTCCAGCTCGCGGACGGCCGCGTCGACGGGCGACTCCCCGGGCTCGAGCTTGCCGCCAGGGGCGACCACGCGGCCCTCGCCGAGGCCCCTGCGCTTCCGGCCGAGGAGCACCTCCGCGCCCCGCGGGCCGTCGCGGAGGACGTAGACGACGCAGACCTCGGGCAGCCCCACCGCGCACCTCCGCTCGCCGGGGCCGGGAGCCCGGCACCGCCGTCGTAGGCTAGCCCGGTGACGACGACCGCGCTCGAGCGCTTCCAAGCCCTGCTGCGCGTCGAGACGGTGTCCCACTCGGACGAGACGGCCACCGATTGGAGCCGCTTCGAGGCGTTCCGCACGCTCGTCGCCGAGCTCTACCCGGCACTGCACGCGGCCCTGGACTTCGAGACAGTCGCCGGCCACTCCCTCCTCTGGCGCTGGCGCGGTGAGGAGCCGGGCGAGCCGGCCGTGCTGATGGCCCACTACGACGTGGTCAGCGTGACGGCGGCGGAGTGGTCGCACGACCCTTTCGCGGCCGAGACGGTCGTCGCCGCGGACGGCCACACCTCCGTCGTGGCGCGCGGCGCCCTCGACGACAAGGGCTCCCTCGTCGCCCTCCTCGAGGCGGTCGAGGCGGCCGTCCTGCGGGGCGAGCGGCCCCGGCACGACGTGTACCTCCTCTCCACGCACAACGAGGAGACGGCGGGCGACGGCGCCCCCTCGGTCGTCGCCCTGCTCGGCGCGCGCGGGGTCCGCCCGCGCCTCGTGCTCGACGAGGGCGGGAACGTGCGGCGCGGCATCCTGCCCGGCGTCACCACCCCGATCGCCGTGATCGGCGTCACCGAGCGCGGGATCATGAACCTCGAGCTGACCTGCCGCGACGTCGGCGGCCACGCCTCCGCTCCGCCGCCCCCGCCCGGGCTGCTCGCCACCCAGCGGCTCGCGAGGGCGATCCACCGCCTGACCGAGAACCCGTTCCCCTCGACCCTCCCGGAGCCGATCGCCCAGCTGGTACGCGCGGCGGCCGACCACGCGGACGCGGCCCACGCCGTCTGGTACGCCCGCCCGCACGAGTACCCGGACGCCGTCGTCGGCGCGCTCGCCGCCCACTCCAACCGCTCGGCCGCGATGCTGCGGACGACGGTCGCGATCACCGAGCTGCGCGGCAGCACCGGAGCGAACGTCCTCGCCTCCAGCGCCAGCGCCACCGCGAACGTGCGGATCAACCCGGGCGGCACCGTGGCGGGCGTGGTCGAGCGCATCCGCGCCGTCATCGACGACCCGGAGGTCGAGGTCGAGGTGAAGGTCGCCCACGAGCCCTCCCCCGTCTCCCCCACCGGCGAGCCCGGCGACGGCGGGCCGTACGACCTGCTCCGCGCGGTCGTGCAGGAGTCGTTCCCGGACGCGGTCGTCGCCCCCTACGTGCAGACCGGCGGCAGCGACGCCCGGCACTTCCACGCCATCAGCGACCACGTCTACCGCTTCATCCCGTTCGAGATCAGCCCGCGGCAGCAGCTCGGGATCCACGGGGTCGACGAGTCGGTCGAGGCCGACCAGTTCGAGCGCGCCATCGAGTTCTACGCGCGGCTGCTCGCCCGGCTCTGATCGCGGCGGTCCTCCGGGGTCCGGGAGGACCGCGCAGCGACCGGCAACCTGGGAGAACCGTTCGATGACGCGCCGACCGGTGTTGGCCCGGAGTTCACCCCGCGATGATGGACTGATCGCAGCGGGGTCGCCTCCGCTGGAGCAGTGCGCAAGTGCCGACGCCGGGTCGCGTGATCCGGCTCCCGCCGATCGTGGAACCCGAGGATCATGTCCCTCCGCCAGGCCGAGTACCCCCGGCCCAACCACTTCATCCTTCACCTGAGCGACACCCACTTCATCGCCGGAGACGGCGGCCTGTACGGCTCCGACGTCGACAGCGAGGCCCAGCTGCGGCTCCTGTTCGACGAGCTGGAGGCGTCCGGCGGACGTCCGGAGGCCATCGTCATCACGGGTGATCTCGCCGACAAGGGCGAGCCGGAGGCGTACGCGAAGCTGCGCGCCGTCGTCGAGCCCGCGGCCGCACGCCTCGGCGCCGAGGTGATCTGGGTGATGGGCAACCACGACGACCGCGGCGCGTTCCGCTCGGGGCTGCTCGACCAGCTCCCGACCACGCAGCCGGTCGACCGCGTGCACGACGTCAACGGGCTCCGGATCATCGCGCTGGACTCCACCGTGCCCGGCGCCCACTACGGCGAGATCTCGGACGCGCAGCTCGACTGGCTGGCGGAGGAGCTCTCCAGCCCGGCCCCGCACGGCACGATCCTCGCGCTGCACCACCCGCCGGTGCCGAGCGTGCTCGACCTGTCGGTCCTCGTGGAGCTGCGCGACCAGCCCGCCCTCGCGGAGGTGCTCGAGGGCTCCGACGTCCGCAGCATCATCGCGGGCCACCTGCACTACTCGTCGACGGCGATGTTCGCCGGCATCCCGGTCTCGGTCGCGTCGGCCACCTGCTACACCCAGGACCTCAACGTGCCGGTGGGAGCGACCCGCGCCCGCAACGGCGCCCAGGCGTTCAACCTGATCCACGTCTACGACGGCACGGTGCTGCACTCGGTGGTGCCGATCGGCGCCTCGACCGAGGTGTCCTACGTCTCGGCGAACGAGACGCAGCGGATCCTCGCGGACCACGGCGTCGAGATCGCCGCGGCGACGGCGGCCCCGGTCGCCCGGGACGAGGAGCTCTACCCGCCGCTCGTGGAGCGGGTGGGCGTCAGCGCGTAGCGACGCGTCGGGGCGTCGGGGTCGCCCCGACGCCTCCGGGCGCCGCGTCGACCGCGTCCTCGGACACGGCCGGCGGTGTCAGCGCCCGCCGGCGCGGTCCCGCGCGAACAGCCATCCGGCGAACGCCAGCGCCGCGGCCAGCGCGACGCCCACGCCGACGCCCGCTCCCACTCCGATGCCCGGGAACACGAGCGAGCTCGCCAGGCCGAGAAGCAGCCCGGCCACCGCTCCCCCGACGGCCCAGCCCACGGTCAGTCCTCGCGCTCCCACGGAGCCGGGATCGGGTAGTACTCCTCGAGGAACCCGATGACGGCCTTGGTGCGCGCCTCCGCCGAGATCTCGGGGAAGCTGCCGTCGTTGAGGCAGAAGAAGTCGACTCCGCGGTTCTTGAGGAGCTTGCGCATGTCCTTCAGCCCCTGGTGCATCGTCGTGTCGACGTACTTCACCGAGGCGTTCTCCTGCACGACCGCGCGGCCGGTCATCAGCGCGTAGTAGTGGTAGAGCGAGTTGGTGACGGAGACGTCGCTCGCGGAGCGGAAGCGGCTCGCGGCGGTCGCGGTGAACTCCGGCTCGAACTCGGCCTCGAGCTCGGCCATCACGGTCTTGCGGAGGGGCGTGGCGGCGTGCTCGAGGTGACGGGTCGTCATCGCGCCGAAGCGCTCGCGGAGCAGGCGCCGGTTGACGCGGGCCGCGTTCTCGAAGCCGCTGCGGGAGGCGTTGGAGTCGCCCATGCCGATGCGCGTCGTCGCCTCGATGAACTTCGTGATGCCCCCGGGCGAGAAGAAGATCGACGGATCGACCGGGCGCCCGAAGAACATGTCGTCGTTGGAGTAGAGGAAGTGCTCCGCCAGCCCCGGGATGCGGTGCAGCTGGCTCTCGACCGCGTGGGAGTTGTGCGTCGGCAGCACCGAGAGGTCGCGGAAGTGGTCCTCGCTGCGCACGAGGGTGACGTCCGGGTGCTCGTCCAGCCAGCGCGGGCGCGGGGAGTCGGTGACGATGTAGATGTGCCGGATCCACGGCGCGTACATGTAGACGCTGCGCAGGGCGTACTTGAGCTCGTCGATCTGACGGAAGCGCGCCGGAGCGTCGTCGCCCTCGCCCACCACGTAGCTCGCCATGCGGGCCGCCCGGGCGCGCTGGAACTCCAGGTCGGTGCCGTCGACCCACGAGAAGACGATGTCCACCTCGAAGCGGATGTCGCTGACGAGCGGCTCGAACATGCCCTCGAACGTCGGCCAGGTGCGGCCGTACGCTTCGACGTGGGCGTCGATGGCTTCGGCGACGGGGAGGCTGTTGCGCATGAGCGCGTTCTCGGCGGGAGTGATGATCTCCTCCTCGCCCACCTTCCACAGCTCGAGGCGGACGCCGCTGCGGGCGCCGTAGCGCAGCGATCCCGTGGAGGAGACGCGCGGACGGAAGAGCTTGAAGACGGAGGCGCGCGGATACGGCGCGAGCACGCCCTCGGCCAGGAGCTGGGGCGGGGTGCCCCGCTTGTCGACCGTCTTGGCGTAGAAGGGCTCGGTCGCGAAGGCGCGCGCCAGCAGCGTCGCCAGCTCGGCGCCGAGCACGCGGTCCACCGCGAGGAAGGGCGAGCCGTCGGTGCCGCGGATGAGGCGGTAGGGGAATTCGGCGGCATCGAGGACCTCGCCGATGGCGATCAGGTCCTCGGTCCAGGCCGCGCGGGGCGTCGTACTCGAGTTCACCAGCGAGAACAGGCCGGCATGGACCACGACGTCGTCGCGGTCGAAGTGGCGCGGGCGCAGGAGCGGTGACGGAAGAGCACGGACGGAAGGCATGATTCACATTATCCGCCGTGGATTTCGTCCGTGTGACCGGGCCGTCGGCTTGACAGCGACCGCGGGGCCGCACGGTCAGCGCGAGAGCGACCCCAGACGGTCCCCCGCCTTCTCCGCGGCCTTCGCGGCCCGCCTGGCGCGGTGCCGCTCCTCGGCGGCGACGACCCCCAGCGCGAAGGCTCCCTCCCCGCTGCGATCGGCCTCCTCCAGGATCAGCGCACGGGCGGCGAGCGCGTCGCGCTCCTCCCCCAGGGCGTCGGCGAGGTCCTCGCCCGCCTCGGCGAGCGAGCGGCGCCGGGCGCCGACGGCCTCGGGGACGACCGCCCGCCACGCCTCCACGGTGTAGCGGAGCCGCTTCGCCGCCTTCCGCAGGTCGTGACGAGCCTCGAGCGAGCCGCCGGCCGCCGCGGAGCCCGCCGCGGAGATGCGCGCGAGGTCCTTCGCGACGGAGCGGCGCACCAGCGCCGTCGCGCTCGAGCCGGCCCGCGCGGTGCGGGGCGGATCCGCGAGCAGGGCGTCGAGCGAGGCGAGGAGCGCGAGGTAGCGGCCGCCGCGCAGAGTGCGGTCGACGCGGCGCAGCGCCGAGGCGTGCCGGTGCTCGATCTCCTCCAGCAGGGCGGTGGGGGTGCTCGGGGCACCCTCGACGGCCGCCAGGGAGGTGCGGAACCGCTCGGCGAGCACCTCCTGGTCGCGGGCCGCGCCGAGGACCCCTCCCAGCCACCGCAGCTCGTCCCGCACGGGGTCGGTCGCCGCACGGTCGAGCACGGAGCGGGAGGCGGCGAGGACGGACCGGAGCCGGCGCGCGAGCACGCGCATCCGGTGCAGGGCGTCGTCGGCCTCGAGGCGCACCCGCGGGTCGACGGCGCGCAGCTCTCGCAGGAGCGAGCGGACCGCGGCGAGCGCCGCCTCCCCGCCGTTCCGCGGATCCGGGACCGTCTCCTCGATCGGGCCGCCGGTGGCCCGGGCGAGCTTGGAGGCGCTGGCGGCCGGGCGGGCGCCCGCGGCGAGGAGGCGCTGCTCGATCGCGTCGAGGACCCGCTCGCCCTCGTCCCCAGGGACGTCGACGAGCTCGACCTCCCACTCCCTCCAGCGCCGCTCGCGGCCGGTGCGCTGGTCGCGCGCGGTCACCAGGTCGTCGGCGATCTCGGCGAGCTCCCGCCCGTGGGAGTCGAGGGCGCGGGTGATCGAGCGGACCGTCTCGAGCAGCGCCAGCGGCTCGAGCGGCGCGCGCCCCACCTGCCCGAGCACCGGCTCGCGGACGGCGGACGGGACCGTGCGCGAGGCCGTGAGCTCCGCGTGGATCTCGGTGCGGCCGGAGGAGCCGGGCAGCTTGACGTGCCAGCCCTGGTCGGATCCGCCCTCGCGGCGGCGCATCGTGATCCGCGCCCGGGACAGAGCGCGCTCGGCGGTGTCGAAGTACTCGGCGCGGAGGGTCACCGGCTCCTCGGTGCGGACGCTCGCGACGCTCCCGGTGCCGGTCAGGTCGGGCAGCCGGGTGCCCGCGTCGACGTCGTACTTGCGCTCGACCTCGGTCTGCACTCTCCGCGCACCGCCCGCCCGGGACGTCGCCGACTCGTTCTCCGCACCGCTGGCCATGCTCCATTGTGATCACGCCCGGCGCCGCTGCGGCACCCCGGGGCGGCCAGGGGCGCCCTCGCCCTAGGCTGGAGCGATGACCGCGCCCGTTCCGCCCGTCGCCCGCCGCGTCCCCCTCGAGCGCCGCCACCACGGCGACGTGGTGGTCGACCACTACGAGTGGCTGCGCGAGAAGGAGAGCCCCGAGGTGATCGCGCACCTCGAGGCCGAGAACGCGTACACCGAGGCGGTGCTGGCTCCTCTCGCTCCGCTGCGCGAGCGCCTGTTCGAGGAGATCCGCTCGCGGACGAAGGAGACCGACCTCTCGGTCCCCGTCCGGGAGGGCTCCTGGTGGTACTTCTCGCGCTCCTACGAGGGCCGCCAGTACGCCGTGCACTGCCGAGCGCCGATCAGCGGGCCGGACGACTGGACGCCGCCGTCGATCGCCGAGGGCGGTCCGCTCGAGGGCGAGCAGGTCGTCCTGGACGGCAACGCGGAGGCGGAGGGGCACGACTTCTTCTCGCTCGGCAGCTTCGACGTCTCGGCCGACGGCCGACGGCTGCTCTTCGGCACCGACGTCGAGGGCGACGAGCGCTACACCCTCCGCATCCGCGACCTCGAGACCGGCGAGGACCTGCCGGACATCATCGAGGGCACCGGCGGCGGAGCGACCTTCGGCGCCGACGCGCGCTTCGTCTTCTACCCGACCGTCGACGAGTCCTGGCGCCCCGACACGATCTGGCGGCACGAGGTCGGCGCCGGGACCCCGGACGAGGTCGCCTTCGCCGAGCCCGACGAGCGCTACTGGATCGGCGTGGGCCTCACCCGCAGCCGCCGCTTCCTCGTCATCGAGATCGGCAGCAAGATCACGAGCGAGTGCCTGCTGCTGGACGCGTCCGACCCGACCGGCTCGTTCCGCTCGGTGTGGCCGCGCCGCGAGGGCGTGGAGTACGAGGTCGAGCACGCCGTCGTCGACGGGCGCGACCGCCTGCTGATCGTGCACAACGACGGCGCCCTCGATTTCGAGATCGTCGAGGAGCCGGCCGACCTGTCGCGCGACGCCGACGCCCGGGCCCGCGAGCGCCGCGTGGTGGTGCCGCACCGCGAGGGCCGCCGGATCGAGGGCGTCGACGCCTTCGCCGGGCACGTCGTGGTCTCGTACCGCGCCGACGGAGCCACCCGGCTCGGGCTCCTCCGCGAGGACGGCACCGGAGCGCGGCTCGAGGAGATCGTCTTCGACGAGCCGCTCTACGACGCGGGCCTGGCGGGGAACCCGGAGTGGGAGCAGCCCTCCCTCCGCCTCGCCTACACCTCGTTCGTCACCCCCTCGACCGTGCTCGCGCTCGACGTCGCGACGGGCGAGCGCACGGTGCTCAAGCAGCAGCCGGTGCTCGGCGACTACGACCCCGCGCTCTACGTGCAGCGGAGGGAGTGGGCCGTGGCGGAGGACGGCACGCGGGTGCCCCTCTCGCTCGTCTGGCGCCGCGACGCCGCCGATCCGGACTCGGCCCCCGCGCCGCTCCTCCTCTACGGCTACGGCTCGTACGAGGCGAGCATCGACCCGGGCTTCTCGATCGCGCGCCTCTCGCTGCTCGACCGCGGCGTCGTCTTCGCCGTCGCGCACGTCCGCGGCGGCGGGGAGATGGGCCGCTCCTGGTACGAGAACGGGAAGACGCTGGCGAAGCGGACGACCTTCACCGACTTCGTCTCCGCGGCGCGGCACCTGGTCGACACGGGCTTCACCACTCCCGACCGCCTGGTCGCGCAGGGAGGGTCGGCCGGCGGCCTGCTGATGGGCGCGGTCGCGAACCTCGCCCCGGAGGCGTTCGCCGGCGTCCTCGCGCAGGTCCCGTTCGTCGACGCGCTCACCTCGATCCTCGACCCGTCGCTCCCGCTCACGGTGATCGAGTGGGACGAGTGGGGCGACCCGCTGCACGACGCCGAGGTGTACGCCTACATGAAGTCGTACTCGCCCTACGAGAACGTCCGCGAGGGCGTGCAGTACCCCCGGATCCTCGCGACGACGAGCCTCAACGACACCCGGGTGCTGTACGTGGAGCCGGCGAAGTGGGTGGCCAGGCTCCGCGAGGTCGGCGCTCCCGCGCTGCTGCGCACCGAGATGACCGCGGGACACGGCGGAGTGAGCGGACGCTACGAGCGCTGGCGCGAGATCGCGTTCGAGTACGCCTGGACGCTGGACGTGCTCGAGCTGGCCTGAGCGCCCCGCCGCAAGCCCCTCCGCCCGTCGTCCGCGGCCAGTAGGGTTCGGGGTGCCGACGGAGGGAAGAGCATGAGCGCAGGCCTGTCGATCGACCGCATCGCCGCATGGGTGGCGGACCAGAGGTGGTACGCGAGCAAGGGGCGGCGCCCCGAGCTGGAGGTCCGCGGCGCCTGGTCGCTGCACCCCGGAGAGGCGGAGGTGGTGGACCACCTCTTCATCGACCGGGCAGGCACGAGCCCGGTGCTGTACCAGGTGCCGGTGACCGTCCACGCGGCTCCGGTGCCCGGGCTCGAGGACGCCCTCGTCTACTCCGACGACGCTCACTTCGTGTACGACGCTCCGCGCGACCCGGTGTTCGCCCGCGCCCTGCTCGGGATGATCGCCGACGGCGGCCGCTCCGACGAGGACGGCGCCCAGGGCGGCGCCCGCGCCGAGGGCCACCGGCAACCGGGTGCCGCGATCGGGGCGTTCGCGTCCTCGAAGGTGCTCAGCGGCGAGCAGTCGAACACCTCGGTGATCGTCCGCACCACCGCCGACGACGGATCCGACGCGACCCCGGTGATCGTCAAGGTCTTCCGCGCCCTCCACCACGGCGACAACCCGGACGTGACGGTGCAGTCGGCGCTCAACGCCGCCGGGAGCGCCCTCGTCCCGCCCGTGATCGGCAACGTGACCGGCGAGTGGGACGACGAGGGCGAGGAGACGGGCCGCGCCTTCGGGCACCTCGCCTTCGCGCAGGAGTTCCTCCCCGGGGTCCAGGACGCGTGGCGCGTCGCCCTCGAGGCGGTCGCCGCCGACTCCGACTTCACCGGACCCGCCCGCGAGCTGGGCCGCGCCACCGCCGAGGTGCACGCGAAGCTGGCGGAGGTCATGCCGACCGAGGACACCACGTCCGAGGTCGTCGAGCGGATGGTCGCGGCCATGCGCCGTCGCCTGCGCATCGCCTCGGCAGAGGTCCCCGTGATCGCCGAGGACTCGGAGGCGATCGACGCCGTGTTCCGCGCCGCCGAGACCGCGCCGTGGCCGAGGCTCCAGCGCATCCACGGCGACTACCACCTCGGGCAGGTCCTGTCCGTGCCCGATCGCGGCTGGGTGCTCCTCGACTTCGAGGGCGAGCCGCTGCGGCCCATGCACGAGCGCCGTCTTCCCGACGTGGCCCTTCGCGACGTGGCGGGGATGCTGCGCTCCTTCGACTACGCGGCGGGTGCGCACGAGCAGGCCGAGCCGGGCGCCTCGAGGGCGGCGTGGGCGGCGGCGAGCCGTGCCGCGTTCCTCGAGGGCTACGCCGAGCAAGCGGGCGACGCGGTGACCGCGCACCGGGCGGTGCTCGACGCGTTCGAGCTCGACAAGGCCGTCTACGAGGCGATCTACGAGGCGCGCAACCGGCCGGAGTGGCTGTCGATCCCGGTCGCCGCGGTGCAGCGCCTCGCCGGACGCTCGTAGGGTGGCAGGCATGAGCGACGACACCGACGACAAGAAGCCCCTGGACCCGCTGAGCGACTTCAGCATCCCGGGCGACACCGATCTGCACACGACCGGCGACGCCTCGGGCGCGGACGGCGACGAGGTCGCGGAGCCCGGAGCGGACGAGGACTGAGCCGCCTGCTCTGCGGGGCCGGCCGCCGGCTCGGCTCCGCGGAGCCGGCGGCCGGCCTAGCCCAGCGGGGCGAGCGGCTCGACCGCCGGCCCCTCCAGCACCGTCCCGTCGGCTGCGAAGCGGGAGCCGTGCAGCGGACAGTCCCAGCTGCGCTCCGAGTCGTTCCAGGTGACGATCCCGCCCAGGTGCGGGCACACCGCCGACACCGCGCAGCGCCTCCCCTCCACGGTGGAGACCGCGACGGGCTGCAGGCCGTCGCGGGCGAGCGAGCCCTGGCCCTCCGCCGGCACCACCCCGGCCGAGCGGGGCGCGCGGAGCGCTGCCGACCAGCCGCGGGCGTACCAGGCGCCCACCGCCAGCCCGGCGCCGAGCCCCTCCGCCATCACCCGCGGCAGCGTGGGCCGGCGGTGCAGCGTCCTCGCCCAGGCCGGCGTCCTGCCCTCGAGGTCGGCGACGAGCGTCATCGCGGCCTGCACCGCGTTGGTCATCCCCCACTTGTCGTAGCCGGTCGCCAGGAAGATCCGTCCGCGGCCCCGCGGCAGCCAGCCCACGAACGGCACACGGTGGAACGGCTCGTAGTCCTGGGCGCTCCACTGCGCGACCGGCTCCGCCCCCGGGAAGGACCGCCGCGTCCAGGCGACCAGGTCGTCCACCGCCTCCGAGGTGACGGGCCGGCGCCCCACCGGGTGGCCGTTGCCGCCGATCAGGAGGAGCCGCTCGCCGTCGCGCTCGGCGTCGCGCACCGAGCGGGACGGCTCGTCGACCGAGAGGTACATGCCGTCGGGGATCGGCGCGTCGGTGCGGAACGCGACCGCGTACGAGCGCAGCGCTGCGATCTTGGCGAAGTAGAGGCCGCGGTCGAGGATCGGCGCCCCCGTGAGCAGGTAGGCCCGGTCCCCGGTCACCGGGCCCGCGCTGGTGCGGACCCGGACGGGAGCGGTCGCTCGCATCCCGAGGGCCCGGACGCCCTGCACCAGCGTGCCCCCGGCGGCGCGGAAGTCGGCGGCGAGCGCCGTGAGGACGTCCATCGGGTCGAACTGGGCCTGGTCGTCGAGGGCGACGGCCGCCGTGCTGGGGAACGGCACGTCGAGCTCGCCGACGAGGCGGGTCGCGAGGCCGAAGCGGCGCGCGGTCGCGTGCTCCTTCAGGACGGCGTCCACGCCCTCGGGCGTCTGCGCGTAGCTGTAGGCGGTGCGCCTCTGCACCGGCACGCCCGCGCCCTCGCAGTAGTCGAGCAGCCAGCGGAAGCCCGCGAGGTTCGCCGCGACATAGGCCTCGGTCACCGCGGGGATGTTGCGCTCCGCGATCCGGGAGAGGTGCGCTCCCTGCAGGAGGCTGAGCTTCGCCGTCGTGTTCCCGGTCGTGACCGCGCCGACCTCCCGCGCCTCCAGCACCAGCACGCGCCGGCCGGTCCGCTGCAGGAGGAGCGCGGTGACCAGCCCGGTGAGTCCGGCGCCGACCACGACGTCATCGAAGTGCGCGCCCGGGACGAACTCGTCGGAGGGGATCGGAGCCGCGCCCGCCCGCCAGAGGGAGCGGGGCCGCGGGGCCGTCGTGGTCGTGTCCTCCGGAGTCATCGGGAGTCCCTCCGTTCAGGGGCCGGACGGCCCGCGAGCGACGCTACGCGGAGCCTCCGGGACCGTCACGGTGTTGACACGTCGCGGGACGCGGGCTCAGAGCCAGCCCCACCGCTTGAAGAGCCGGTGCAGCACCACGCTCGAGGCGAGCATCGCCGCGAGCGCCGCCGGGTACCCCCACGCCACGTGCAGCTCGGGCATCACGTCGAAGTTCATGCCGTAGATGCTCGAGATCATGGTCGGCGCGAAGAAGATGGCCGCCCAGGCGGAGATCCGCTTGACCTCGTCGTTCTGCTGGTTGCCCACCTCCGCGAGCTTCTTCATGTCCTCGTTCTGGCGCTGGGCGACGAGGGTCGCGTTCACCGCCAGGATCTCCCGCAGCGTGGTGCGGAAGCCGTCGACCCGCTCGGTGACGAGCGCGACGTGGTCGGCGACGTCGCGGATGTAGCGGCGCAGCTCCACATCCGACTGGAACACCTCGAAGTCGGTGACGAGCCGCCCGAGCATGCCGGTCAGCGGAGCGACCGCACGCTGGAAGTCCAGCACCTCCTGGCTGAGCTCGTAGATGCGGCGGGACACCGCCGGGTCGCCCTCGAAGACCTGCGCCTCGATCTCGTCGATGTCGTTCTCGAGACCGGCAACGACGGGCGAGTACTGATCCACGACGGCGTCGAGGATCGCGTACAGCACGGCGACCGGGCCGACGCGCAGCAGCTCCGGATCGGCCTCCATCCGCCGCCGCACCAGCGAGAGGTCGGGCTTCTCGGAGTGGCGGACCGTGACGACGAAGTTCGACCCCACGAACAGGTGGAGCTCGCCGAAGTCGACCTCCTCGCGCTGGTCGGAGTAGCTGGCGGCGCGCAGCACCACGAACATGTCGCTGCCGTACCGCTCGAGCTTGGGCCTCTGGTGCGCGCTGATCGCGTCCTCGAGGGCGAGCGGGTGCATCGAGAACTCGTCCTCGAGCGCGGCGAGCTCGGCCGCGTTCGGCCGGTACAGCCCGATCCACGCCATCGCGTCGGGCAGCTTCTGCAGGGCGGCGAGCGCCTCCGGGATGCTGCCGGGTGAGACGACCCGGCGGCCGTCCTGGTAGATCGCGTTGTCGACCGTGCTGGTGCGGGCCGGCTCGTCGTCCGGGCGCAGACGCTGGATGGGAGCGGTGTCCTCGGCGGCGGCGCGAGTGCGCGAGCCCAGACCCAGGATCGTCGCGGGGACGCGGGGCAGCTTCACGACCATCTCCTCTGCTCGACCGACGCCCTATTGTGCACCTCCCGGTGAACGGGAGGTGTCCGCTGCGCCGTCGGTGTCGGAGGGCCTCACTAGCCTGGAGTCGCTCCCCCGGACGACGCAGAGGAAGGACGACCGTGAAGCTGCTGCACACCTCGGACTGGCACATCGGCCGCACCTTCCACGGGCACTCCACGACGGCGGCGCTCGCGACCGTGCTCGAGGCCCTGGTCGAGACGGTGCGGGCCGAGCGCGTGGACGCGGTGCTGATCGCCGGCGACGTCTTCGACTCCGCCGTGCCCGCCGCGGAGCACTACACCCTCCTCACCCGCACGCTCGAGGCGATCCGCGCGGCCGGCGCCGAGGTCGTCCTCACCAGCGGCAACCACGACTCCCCCGCCCGGCTCGGCTTCCAGGCCGGGCTCCTGCGCGGAGCGGGCGTCCACGTCCTCACCGACCCCGAGGCGTACGCCGAGCCGGTCGTGCTGCGCGACGCGTCCGGGCTCGAGGTCGGCGTCCACGGCATCCCCTTCCTCGAGCCCGCCCTCTACCGCCACCGGCACCCGGAGGAGCAGCTGCGCCGCCACGAGGACGTGCTCGCCTTCGCGATGGCGCGGGTGCGCGCCGCCGCCGAGGCGGCGGGCCGTCCCTGGGTCGTGCTCGCGCACTGCTTCGCGGTCGGAGCCCCGGCCGCGGTCCTCGAGCGCGACATCACGGCGGGCGGGCTCGACTACGTCTCGGTCGAGCACTTCGCCGCGGCCGACTACGCGGCGCTCGGGCACATCCACGGACGCGCCGAACTGCTGCCGGGAGTGCGCTACTCCGGAGCGCCGCTGCACTACTCGTTCGGCGAGGCGTCGAAGCCGCGCGGCGCCTGGCTGGTGACGATCGGGCCCGAGGGGCTCGAGGGCGTCGAGTGGTCGCCGCTCCCCGTGCCGAGGAGGCTCAGCGTGATCGAGGGCGAGCTCCAGCAGCTGCTGCGCGATCCCTCCCTGGCCGAGGTGGAGGGCGACTGGGTCTCGGCGGTGCTCACCGATCCCGTGCGCCCGCTCGACGCGATGGCGCGCCTGCAGTCGCGCTTCCCCGGCTGCGCCACGCTCGAGCACCGGCCCCCGCACGCCGCGGCCGAGCCGCGCGCGTACGCCGAGCGGATCCGCGGGCGGAGCGACGTGGAGGTCGTCGACGACTTCCTCGCCCACGTCCGCGGCGGTCACGGCGCCACGGAGACCGAGCGCGCCCTCACCCTCGACGCGCTCGCGGCCGTCGAGGCCGAGGCTCTGCGGTGAGGATCCGCCGACTCGCCTTCGCCGGGCTCGGACCGTTCCGCGCCGAGCAGTGCGTCGACTTCGACCGGCTCGAGGACGTGGGCGTGTACCTCATCGCCGGGCGCACCGGAGCGGGCAAGTCGACGATCCTCGACGCGATCGCGTTCGCGCTCTACGGCTCGGTCCCCCGCTTCGACGGCACCGCCTCGCGCCTCCGGAGCGACCACAGCGGCCCCGAGGACGAGACCTTCGCCGAGCTCGAGTTCGAGGCGGCGGGGCGCGTCTACCGCGTCCGGCGCTCGCCCGAGTACGAGCGGCCGAAACGGCGCGGCACCGGCACCACGACCCAGCCGGCGAAGGTCGAGCTGCTGGAGCAGGTCGACGGCACCTGGGTCGGGCTCTCGTCGAGCGCGAAGGAGGTGGGCGCCGACATCGGCCGGATCGTCGGCCTGACGAAGGACCAGTTCCTCCAGGTGATCCTGCTGGCGCAGAACCGCTTCCACGAGTTCCTGCTCGCGAAGAACGACGACCGGCAGCGTCTCCTGCGCACGCTCTTCGCGACCGAGCGCTTCGATCTGCTCCGCCGCCGCCTGCTCGAGCAGCGCGACGCGAGCGCCGTCGGGCTCGAGGAGGAGCGCGCGGCCGTGACGGCGCTCGCGGACGAGGCCGTCCGGCTCCTCGAGGACGGAGCCGAGCCGCCTCTGCCGGACGCCGCCTGGTTCGCCGGGCTGCCGGCGCGGCTCGCCGCTCCGCTCGAGGCGGCCCGGGCCGGCTCCGCCGCGGCCGACGCGGCGCACGAGGCCGCGGGCGCCGCTCTCGACGAGGCCCGGCGCACCGCCCGGGGCCAGGAGCGGCGCCGGCGCGCCCTCATCGAGGCGGAGGAGCTCGTGGTCGCCGAGGCGCACGTCGAGCAGCAGCGGGCCGCGATCGAGCGCGCGCGCCGGGCCGACGGCGTGCTGCCGCTGCTCCGCTCCGCCCGGGCAGCCGCCGAGAAGGAGCGGGCCGCCCGGCAGCAGCGCGACCTCGCGGCCGACGCCTACGGGGACGCGTCCGGGGGCCCGACCGCCGAGACGGCCGAACGGCTCGCCGCTGTCCTCGGCGCCCTCACCGAGGCGCTGGCCGAGGAGCGCCGGCTCCCCGACGCGGAGCGCGTCGCCGAGCGGTCCGCGCGCGCCGAGCAGGCGGCGGCGACCGCGCTCGCCGGGATCGAGGCGGAGCTGCGCGAGCTGCCCGCTCGCGTCGACGCGCTCGCCGGCGAGGAGGAGTCCCTGGCCGGGGAGGCCGCCGCCGTCCCCGCGCGCGTCGACGAGCTCGCCGCGCTCGAGCGGAGGATCGCCGCGGCCCTCGAGCGCGATCTCACTGCGGCGGGTCTGCAGCGGCTCGGCACGGCCTACGCCGACGCGGCGCGCGTCCACGGCGAGCGCGCCGCGGCGCAGGCCGCCCTGATCGCGCGCCGGTTCGCCGGGTTCGCCGGGGAGCTCGCCGAGCGGCTGGAGCCGGGCGAGCCCTGCCCCGTCTGCGGCTCGTGCGAGCACCCCCGCCCGGCCGAGCACGACGGCCCGACGACGGTCGGCACCGACGACCTCGACCGGGCCCGCGTCGCGGTGGAGCGCGCCGCCGCCGCCCTCGACGGCGCCCGCGAGCGCGAGGGAGCCGCGGCTCGGGCTCTCGCGGCGCTCGAGGAGCGTGTGGGCGAGGACGCGGATCCGGAGTCGCTCCGCCCGGCGCACGAGGAGCGGCTCGCCTCGGCGCGCCGCGCCGCCGCCCGCATGGAGGAGCTGCGGCGCGAGCGCACCCGGCTGCGCACCCGGATCGACGCTCTCACGACCGGACGGGACGCCGCTCGCGAGGAGCACCGCGCCCGCGCCGACGAGTCCGCCCTCGCCGCTGAAGCGCTGCGGCTGCTGCGGGAGCGCGTCGAGGCCTTCCGCGACGGCGCGACGAGCGTCGCCTCGCGGGTCGAGCAGCTGAGTGCCCAGCGCCGCCGTGCCGTCGCCCTGGTCGAGGCCGAGGAGGCGGCCGTCTCGCGGTCCGAGGCCGCCGCCGCCGCCCGGGAGGAGCTCGCCGAGGTCCTCGCCGAGCGCGGCTTCACGACCGCCGAGGAGGCCGAGTCGGCCGCGCTCGCCAGCGGGGACCGGGCACGGGCCGAGGCCGTCGTCGCCGAGCACGAGCGACGGCGGAGCGCGACGGAGGCGGTGCTGTCCGACCCGGAGCTCCGCGGACTGCCGGGCACGGCCGTCGACCTCGCCGCCGCCGAGGAGCGCTCGCGCGAGGCCTCCGCCCGTCGCGACGAGGCGCGAGCCGGCCTCTCCGTGCTCGAGCACCGCTCGGAGCGCCTGGCCGAGCTCGCCGCGACGGCCGCGGGCCGCCTCGCCGTGCTGGGTGAGCGTCTCCACCGCCACGAGGAGCTGCGCGCGCTGGCCGAGACCGTCTCCGGCCGGGGGCAGAACACGCGCCGGATGGACCTCGAGGCCTTCGCCCTCGCCGGACGCCTGGAGGAGATCGTGACCGCGGCGAACCTCCGCCTCGACGCGATGACCAGCGGCCGCTACGCACTCGCCCACGACGACTCGCTCGCCTACCGCGGCGCCGCCTCCGGCCTCGGGATCGACGTGCTCGACGCCTTCACCGGCGTCCGCCGGCAGCCCGCCTCGCTCTCCGGCGGCGAGACGTTCCTCGCCTCGCTCGCCCTCGCTCTCGGCCTCGCCGACGTGGTGACGGCGCAGTCCGGCGGCATCTCGCTCGAGACCATGTTCATCGACGAGGGCTTCGGCTCGCTCGACGCCGAGACGCTCGAGACGGCGCTCAGCACGCTCGACGAGCTGCGGTCGGGCGGTCGGACGATCGGCCTGATCAGCCACGTCGACGCGATGCGCGAGCGGCTGCCGATCGGCCTCCGCGTCGCGGTGGGGCCGCGCGGCGACTCGACGATCCTCACCGGCTGAGCGGCCGCTCCCGGGCGAAGGGGCGACGACGGCCCGCTCCCTCCTCTCGCACTGCAGCAGCGAGCGCGCCCGCGCCCGCTGCTAGGGTCGTGCGCAGTGACACGGGGTGCCCGCCAGGGCTGAGAGAAGACCCGTTGAACCTGATCTAGTTCGTACTAGCGAAGGGATGTCGCGAATGAGCATTCGCACGCCTGTCCACCCGACCCTCCCCGCCGACACGGCGCCCGACCCGGCGTCCGTGGGTCGCGATCTCGCCGAGCTCCGCGCCGCCGGGCCCCTGGTGCAGTGCATCACGAACGCGGTCGTCACCGGCTTCACCGCCAACAGCCTTCTGGCCCTCGGCGCCAGCCCGGCGATGTGCGACCTGCCCGGCGAGGCGGGCGTCTTCGCGGGCCTCGCCTCCGCGGTGCTCGTCAACCTCGGCACGCCCGGAGCGGAGCAGCGCGAGGGTGCTCGCGAGGCGGTCGCCGCGGCCGGACGCGCCGGCACCCCGTGGGTGCTCGATCCGGTCGCCGTGGGCCCGCTGCCCGTCCGCACCGCTCTGGCGGTGGAGCTGCTCGAGGCGCGGCCGGCGATCATCCGCGGCAACGCCTCCGAGATCCTCGCCCTCGCGGGAGCCGGTGCGGGCGGCCGCGGCGTGGACGCCGTCGACACCGCCGAGCAGGCGCTCGACTCCGCCCGCGTCCTCGCCCGCCGCACCGGAGGCGTGGTCGCCGTCTCGGGAGCGGTCGACCTCGTCACCGACGGCGAGCGGATCGTCCGGGTCACGGGGGGCCACCCGCTGCTGACCCGCGTGACCGGCGGCGGCTGCGCGCTCGGCGCCGTGATGGCGGCGTTCCTCGGCGCGGGCGCCCGCCCGCTCGACGCGGCCGTCAGCGCTTCCGCGGTCTGGGGCCTCGCCGCCGAGCGGGCCGCCGCCGCGAGCAGCGGTCCCGGATCCTTCGCCGTCGGCCTCATCGACGCCCTCGCTGCCCTCCAGCCGGCCGACGCCGAGGCCGGGGCGCGGATCGCATGAGCCTCGACCTCTCGCTCTACCTCGTCACGGACACCGCCCAGTGCGGCCAGCGCGGCGTGCCCGCGGTGGTCGCCGCCGCCGTCCGGGGCGGAGTCACGACCGTGCAGATCCGCGATCACGACGCCCCCGCCGCCGAGCTCGTCGCCCTGACCCGGGCCGTCGCCGCCGTCCTCGACGAGCGCACGACCCTGCTGGTCGACGACCGCGTCGACGTCGCCCTCGCCGCCCGCCTCGCGGGCGCCCGCGTCCACGGCGTCCACCTCGGGCAGTCCGACCTCCCCGTCACCGCCGCACGCTCGCTGCTCGGACCCGACGCGGTGATCGGGCTCACCGCGAACACCCCCGAGCACCTCGCCGCCGTCCGCGCCCTGCCCGCGGGGACGGTCGACTACCTCGGCGTCGGCGTCATCCGGCCCACCGCGACCAAGCCCGACCATCCCGCTCCCCTCGGTGTCGACGGGTTCGCCGCCCTCGCCGCGGCCGCGGCGCTGCCCTGCGTCGCCATCGGCGGAGTCGGAGCCGCGGACGCGGGGCCACTCCGCCTCGCCGGTGCGGCCGGGCTCGCGGTCGTGTCCGCGCTCTGCACGGCCGCCGACCCCGCGGCGGCCGCCCGCCTGATCCGAGCGGAGTGGGACCGGTGACCGCCGGCGCCCGCGTCCCCCGTGTCCTCAGCATCGCCGGCACCGATCCGACCGGCGGTGCCGGCGTCCAGGCCGACCTCAAGTCGATCGGCGCGCTCGGCGGCTACGGCATGGCGGTCGTCACCGCGCTCGTCGCGCAGAACACGCACGGGGTCCGCTCCGTGTACCTGCCGCCCGCCGCGTTCCTCCGCGAGCAGCTCGACGCGGTGAGCGACGACGTCACGATCGACGCGGTGAAGATCGGGATGCTCGCCACGGCCGAGTACGCCGGAGTCGTCGCCGAGTGGCTCGATGAGGTCCGCCCGCCCGTCGTGGTCGTGGATCCGGTGATGGTCGCGACCAGCGGTCACCGGCTGCTCGCTCCCGAGGCGGAGGACGCCGTGCGCGACCTGCTCCGCCGCGCCGACCTGATTACGCCGAACCTCCCCGAGCTGGGCGTGCTGGCCGGAGAGCCGACCGCCTCCGACTGGCCGGCCGCGCTCGCGCAGGGGGCGATGCTCGCCCGCGCCCTCGACGCCGCCGTGCTGGTGAAGGGCGGCCACCTCGACGGCCCCGCCACCCCGGACGCGATCGTCACCCCCGACGGCCTCGTGCGCGAGGTCCCCGGCGAGCGCGTCGCCACCTCGAACACGCACGGCACCGGGTGCTCGCTCTCGTCCGCGATGGCGACGCTCCTGGCCGGGCGCGACACCTCCTCCGACGCCCTGGTCGAGGCGCTGACGGAGGCCAAGGAGTGGCTGACCGGCGCCCTGCGCGCCGCCGACGCTCTCGAGGTCGGCACCGGCAACGGCCCGATCGACCACTTCCACCGGCAACGTCCTCCGGCGTTCTGCGCGGACGTCTGGGAGCGGACGCGGACCCTCCGCGACGAGATCGACGCGCTCCCGTTCGTGCGGGCCCTCGGCGACGGCTCCCTCGGGCGGGAGGACTTCGAGTGGTACCTCGAGCAGGACGCTCTCTACCTCACCGAGTACGCCCGCGTCCTGGCCGTGGCGGCGCAGCGCGCGCCGACCACCGCCGAGCAGGTCTTCTGGGCCGAGGGCTCGGCGTCCGCCCTCGCGGCGGAGGCGCAGCTGCACCGCGACCGGCTCGGGACCAGGGCCGCGACTCCCGCGCCCGTGACCCGCGGCTACACCGACCACCTGCTCGCGATCGCCGCGCGGGGCGGCTACGGCGAGATCGTCGCCGCCCTGCTCCCCTGCTTCTGGCTCTACGCCGACGTCGGGTCGCGCCTCGCCGCCTCCGGGCACCCCGAGCACCCCTACGCGGACTGGCTGCTCACGTACGGCGACCCGGTCTTCGCGACGGCCACCGAGCGGGCGATCGAGTTCACGGAGCAGGCCGCCCGCGACGCCTCACCGAGGGAGCGCGCCGCGATGAGGGACGCTTTCCTGCGGTCGAGTTCGTTCGAGAAGGACTTCTTCGCCGCACCGCTCGCCCGGACCGGCTGAGCTCTCAGCCGGCCCGGCCGGGTGCGCTCAGCCGATTGCCTCGCGCAGGACGTGCATGAGGGCGTCCAGCTGCACCGTGTCGGCCGAGGCCGTCTCGGCGTCCGCGCCGTCGAGCGCCCTGGCGGCGAGACCGGCCTTGGCGTCGATGAGCTCCGCGATCTTCGCGTCGATCGTGTGCGCCGCGATGATCCTCCACGCCGTCACCGGCTCCTCCTGGCCGATGCGGTGCACGCGGTCGATCGCCTGCGTCTGCTCGGCCGAGGTCCACGACAGCTCGGCGAGCACCACGTTGGACGACGCCTGCAGGTTCACGCCGACTCCCGCCGCGGTGAGCGAGCAGACGGCGACAGAGACGTCCGGGTCCTCGTTGAAGGCGTCGATCTGCGTCTGGCGGAACGCCGCGGTCTGGTCGCCGCGGATGGAGACGGACGTCAGCTCGCGCTTCTCGAAGGTGTCCTCCGCCTGGTCCATCACGTCGATGTGCTTCGCGAAGAAGACGACCTTGCCCACCGAGCGGGCCAGCTGCGAGGCGTAGTCGGCGGCCAGCGCCGCCTTGGCCTGGCCGATCCGGCGCACCATGGTGAAGACGTTCTCGCCGGTCTTGGCCGACTTCGACTCCTCGAGCTCGCTCTGCGCCACGATGCGGATGAACCGCTCGCGCTCGTCGTCGTCGAGCTCGTGCGTGATCGAGGAGGTGACCGCCCTGAAGCGCTGCAGCATGCGGGCGCCGAGCTCGCGCTCGGCCTTCTGGATGGAGCGGCCGAGGTCGTCGTCCAGCTCGACGGGCAGATCGACGATCCGCTTCGACGGCAGGTCGGCGGCGACGTCGATCTTCTTGCGCCGGACGATGCCGAGGTCGATCACGGCCTCGCGCGCCTCCGGGTAGAAGCCCGTGTCGGCGGGGGTGAGGCCCGTCTCCTCGAGGCGGCCCATCAGCTCCGGTCCCGGCTTGGTCTCGTCGATCCAGCCGAGGAAGCGCCAGATGGCGCGGAAGTCGTCGACGTCGTTGATCAGCGGGGTGCCGGTCAGCGCGATCATCAGCGGATCGTGCCCCGGAGTGGTCTCGCGGATCCTCGACGCCAGCGCGAGCACGCTCTGCGAGCGCTGCGAGCGGAGGTTCTTGATGAAGTGCGCCTCGTCGACGACCATGCCGCGGAAGCCCAGGCTCCCGAGCCAGCCGATGTGCCGGTCGAGGATGTCGTAGTTGACGATGACCACGTCGGCGAACGCGTCGAGCGTGCCGCCGTCTCCGTGGATCACCGTGGCGCGCCGCTGCGGCGTCCAGTGCTCCACCTCGCGCGCCCAGTTCATCTTGACCACGTTCGGCACCACCGCGAGCAGCGGGTACGCCCCGACCACCGAGGCGGCGAGGAGGCTCTGCGCGGTCTTGCCCAGACCCGGCTCGTCGGCGAGCAGGAAGCTGCGGTGCCCCTCGCGGGCGCTCTCGATGAAGCGCGCCTGGTGCGGCATCAGCTCGCGGCCGCGCGGCGAGACCCGGTCGAGCTTCGGCGGCTCCGGGAGCTCCATGCTCGCGGCCCGTCCGCCCGCTCCGTACTCGAACGCCTTGAAGAGCGGCCCGAGCAGCTCCCAGTCGTCGAGCCTGCGGCGCGGCGCCGGAGCCGAGGCCTCGGCGATCGAGAAGTCCGGCGGGAGGAAGGGGTTCGCCAGCTGGCGGGCGCGCACCGACTGCGGCACGACCTGGTTGACCGGCACCTCGGGCTTGGGCTCCGGCTCGGTCACGATCAGCAGCTCGTCGGGGCTGAGCTCCGCGCCCGCCTCGAGCAGCCAGTCGCGGCGGAGCTTCTGCGCGGCCGCCGTGACGCCGGCCTCCGATTCGAGCAGCGCGATCAGGCTGGTGTCGCGGGCGGCCGTCTTGGCCAGGATCGTGGCGATGCCGTCGAGGCGCTTCATCTCCTCGGCGCGCTGCGCGTCGCTGAGCGAGGGATCGACCTTGACCCGCTTGCGCTCCTCGCGCATCAGGAGGGCGATCACCAGGAACTTCGTCCGGTTGGTCGGCCCGACCTTGCCGGTCTGGGCCTTCGCCTCCACCTCGCGGACGCGGCGGGCGAGGATCGGGATGATCCCCGCGTTGTCCACGCCGCGCGAGCGCGATCGGGGTCGGCTCCCGGCGGCGTTCGACGCTCGTCGCGTCTGACCGGACTGACGCTGGCCGCTGCGAGCCATGCTCCTCCTCGATGTGTGACGGGGGGCGGAGGAGGGGTTCCCGCGCACTGCCGTCGCCGTGCATCCGCCGGATCGCCTCCGGAGAGGCGTCGGGCGTCGGTGCATCCGGTGGCCGTCGGGAGCTCCGAGCAACGGGTCTGGGACCCGGTCGCAGCATCCCCGGCGTGCGGGTGCGCCGCCAGTCTACTCCTCGGGGCGGTCCGGTCGGCGCTCCGCCGCGCGGACGGTCGCGCTCGTCGTCATTCCGGAGTCGGGACGCGGATGACGAGGCCCGCCGCCACGAAGACGCCGACCGCGGCGAGGCTCAGCGAGGACCAGATCGCGTCCGGGAAGGCGAACGGCAGCACCGGGTTCCACAGCACGAGCACGGGGACGAGCCCGATCAGCCAGAGGAGTGCGCGCGCCTGGATCGCGAACCAGCCGATGACCGCCGCGAGGATCGCGACCGGGTAGCGGATGAAGTCGTAGGCGTCGGAGCCGACGAGGGCGAGCCCGGCCAGCAGCACGATCGCGCCGAGGATCCCGGGCGCGAGCGCCATGCGGGCGCGGTCGCGCGAGGGGTAGCGGGCGGCGGTCGCGCGGGACGGCTTGCGGGTGCTCACCCCTCGATCGTAGGCGCGCATACCCCGCCCGGGTACCGCCTGCGGCGCGTAGGCTGGAGGAGTGATCGAGGACCTCAAGAAGCGCTCGCTGCACCGTGCCCGGATCCTGGGCGGCCAGATGCGCGGCCTCGAGCGGATGATCGAGAACGAGGACTACTGCGTCGACATCGTCACGCAGTCCCTCGCGATCCAGAAGTCGCTCGGCTCGCTCAACAAGCTCATCGTCGAGAACCACCTCCGCACGCACATCACCGCGATGTTCGAGGAGGGCGGAGACGCCCGCGAGGCGGCGATCGCCGAGCTCGTGAAGATCTTCGAGCTCTCCAACAACCGCTCGTGACCGCCGGCCTCGTCGCCGCGGCGCGGGTGCGCCCGCTGCTGCTCGACGGGGGCCTGGGCACGGAGCTGGAGGCGCAGGGCGCCGCGGTGGACTCCTCGCTCTGGAGCGCCCGGGTCCTGCTGGAGGAGCCCGGCCGGGTCGTCGACGCGCACCGCGCCTTCGCCGAGGCGGGCGCCCGGGTCGCGGTGACCGCGAGCTACCAGGTGTCCGCGAGCGGATTCGCGGCCGCGGGCCTGGCCCCGGGCCTCGCCGAGCGCGCCCTCCGGGAGAGCGTCGACCTGGCCCGGCGCGCGCAGAGCGGCTGGGTCGCCGCCGCTGTCGGCCCTTACGGCGCTAGCCTCGGCGACGGCTCCGAGTACCGCGGCGACGACGGCCTCACCGTCGGCGAGCTCGCCGCCTGGCACCGCCCGCGACTGGAGACCCTGGCCGCGGCCGGGCCCGACCTGCTCGCCGTCGAGACCATCCCGTCGGTGCGGGAGGTGCGGGCCGTCGTGGAGGCCCTCGCGGGCTCCTCGGTCCCCGCCTGGATCTGCGTGAGCGGCCGTTCGGGCCGCACCGCGGCCGGCGAGCCCCTGGCCGAGGCGTTCGCCGTCGCCGCCGCCTCCGAGGAGGTCGTCGGCGTGGGAGTGAACTGCTGCCCGCCCGGCGACGTCGCCGAGGCGGTCCGCATCGCCCGCTCCGTCACCGGCAAGCTGGTCGTCGTGTACCCGAACAGCGGCGAGGAGTGGGACGCCGTCGAGCGTCGCTGGGCAGGCGACGCGGCCTTCGACCCCGTGCTGGTCGCCTCCTGGCGTGCGGCGGGAGCGGATCTGATCGGCGGCTGCTGCCGCGTGGGACCTGCGGCGATCGCTGCCCTCGGACGAAACCTGGAGGAGGAGTCGTGACCACCCTGAGAGCCGTGCGCGGCGACCTCACCCGCGAGCACGTCGACGCGATCGTGAACGCGGCGAACTCGTCGCTCCTCGGCGGCGGCGGCGTCGACGGCGCGATCCACCGCGCGGGCGGAGCGGAGATCCTCGCCGAGTGCCGCCGGCTCCGCGGGACCGAGCTGCCGGACGGCCTGCCCGCCGGCTCCGCGGTCGCCACGACCGCCGGGCGCCTCCCCGCCCGCTGGGTCGTGCACACCGTCGGTCCCGTCCACTCGCGGTCGGAGGACCGCAGCGCCGTCCTCGCCTCGGCCTACCGCGAGTCGGTGCGCACCGCAGTCGGTCTCGGTGCGCGGACGCTCGCCTTCCCGGCCGTCTCGGCGGGCGTCTACGGCTGGCCGATGGACGACGCGGCGCGCATCGCGGTGGAGACGGTCCGCGAGGCGACCGCGGACGGCGCACTCGACGAGGTCCGGTTCGTCCTCTTCTCCGCGGACGCCCTCGCGGCCTTCGAGGCCGCACTGGCCGCGGAATGACGGAAGGGGGGCCGACCCTGCGGTCGACTCCCCCTCCCCGGTGCTGCGCTAGGCCGTCTTCGGCCGCGCGAACTCGTCGTAGGGCAGCGTGATCGGGCGGGTCCGCGGAGGCATCCGCACGACCGCCTCGAGCGCCGGGCCCAGTGCCTCGCGCCACGCGCGGTAGCCGTCCTCGTTGAGGTGCAGGCCGTCCGGCGAGTACTGCTCGAGCAGCCCGCCGTCCTCGCCCGCGAGCACCGGCCACAGGTCGAGGTAGCCCGCGTGCGCCGTGGGCGCGAACTGCCACAGGTGGCGGTTGATCTCGCGGATCTGCGGCGCGAACTCGTGTCCGCGCGGCAGGACCGAGGTCACCAGGATGCGCACGTCCGGGAGGTCGCGCCGGAACGTCGCAACGATCGTCTCGATGTTGCGCACGACGTGCTCCGTCGTGCGGTGCCAGGCGAGGTCGTTGGTGCCGATCAGCAGCACCACCGTGTCCGGCTCCTGCGCGACCAGCTCGGCGAGCCGCGCGACGACGTCCGCCGTGGTGGCCCCTCCGACTCCCTCGTCGACGACCGTCGACTCCGTCAGCCACTCGCCCCAGGCTCCCGCCTGGATGATGCTGTCCCCGATGAAGAGGACCTTCCCCAGCTGGAGTCCGCGCCCCGCGTCCGTACTCGACCGTTCGCTCATCGTGCTCCTCTCGTCGGCGTCCCGGGCGGCCTCGCCGCCGCCGGACCCCTCCATTGTCACCGCTGCACCCGGCGCCCGCCAGGGGAGCGCTCGTCGCCGGAGTCCGGCAGGTCGGCCGCGGTGGCCGTGATGCGGTTGGCCATGCCGTTGAAGATGATGCCGTGGAAGGGCAGGATCGCGAACCAGTAGAGCCTGCCCGCGAGGCCCTGCGGGAAGAACACCGCGCGCTGCGTGTAGACCGAGCCGCCGTCTCCGGAGGGCTCGGCGCGCATCTCGAGCCAGGCCCCGCCGGGCACCTTCATCTCGGCGCGCAGGCGCAGGAGCTTCGGCCGCTCGATCTCCTCGACGCGCCAGAAGTCGAGGGCGTCGCCGGCGTGCAGGCGCGCGGAGTCGCGGCGCCCGCGCTGCAGGCCCACTCCCCCGACGAGGCGGTCCATCCAGCCGCGGATCACCCATGCGAGCGGGAAGGAGTACCAGCCGTTGGTGCCGCCGATGCCCTCGATGACGCGCCAGAGCTTGGCCGGGTCGGCCTGGGTGCGGCGCTCCTTGAGGTCCACGTAGACCGTGTGGCCGGCCCACTCCGGGTCGCTCGGCAGCGGATCGCTGGGAGCGCCGACGACCTCCGCGTTCTGCCAGCTCGTCTCGATCTCGCCCGCCTGCATCTTTCCCAGCGCGAGCCGGACGGCGCGGCGGTAGGAGGTCAGCCCGCCCTCGGGGTCGGGGATGAGCGCGCGGATGTCCTGCTCGTGCACGACGCAGTCGTACTGCAGCGAGGCGATGATGGGCACCGCGAGCGAGCGCGGGATCGGCGTGACCAGGTTGACCCACTGCGAGGCCAGCCACGGGGTGAACACCGGCAGGGACGCGATCGGCCGCTGCGGGAGCCCGGCCTCGACCGCGTAGCCGTTCATCATCTGGCCGTAGCGGAGCACGTCGGGCCCGCCGATGTCGAAGGTGCGGTTGAGCGTGGCGTCCTCGAGCGACGCGGAGCCGATCAGGTAGTGCAGCACGTCGCGCACGGCGATCGGCTGGATGAAGTTGCGCACCCACTGCGGCGCGGGCATGTACGGCAGCACGTCGGTGAGGTGGCGCACCATCTCGAACGAGGTCGACCCGGAGCCGATGATCACGCCCGCCTGCAGGGCGATCGTCGGCACTCCCGACTCCATCAGGATCCGGCCCACCTCAGCGCGCGAGCGGAGGTGCTTCGAGAGCTCCTGGCCCTCGGGGTGCAGGCCGCCGAGGTAGACGATGCGGCCGACGCCGGCCGACTCCGCGGCCGTGGCGACGTTGTGCGCGGCGCGGCTCTCGACCTCCTCGAAGTGGGCGTGGTCGTTGCCCGAGCCCATCGAGTGGACGAGGTAGTAGAGGACGTCGACGCCCTCGACCGCGGCCTCCAGCGACTCCGGATCGCCGAGATCGCCCTGGGCGACCTCGACCTCCTCCGCCCACGGCACGTCGACCAGCTTGCGCGGGTCGCGCACCAGGACGCGCACCCGGAAGCCCGCCTCGAGGAGGCGCGGCGTCAGCCGGCCGCCGATGTAGCCGGTCGCGCCGGTGACGAGCGCGAGGGGGCGCGCCGAGTCGGAGGGGGTTTCGCTCATGCGGCCACGGTACGCCGATGGCCCCGGGACCTCTCCCGCTGGTGCGGGCCCGCGGCCCCTGCTAGGCGGCGCCCGGCATCCCGCTCAGTCGATGCCGAGGACCTCGCGGACCTGCACCACGTCGTGGTTCATCTGGCGGATGAGGGGCTCGACGCCCTCGTAGGCGACCTGGCCGCGGATCCGGCCGACGAACGCCACGTCGACCACGCGGTCGTAGAGGTCGAGGGTGTCGAGCGTCTGATCGAGCACGTACGCCTCGACCTGCTTGGGCGGCACTCCGACGAAGGTCGGGTTGCTGCCGACCGAGATCGCGGCGGGATGCGTGACGCCGTCGGTGGTGAGCCGGCCCGCGTAGACGCCGTCGGCCGGGATCAGGCCCTGCGACTCCGGCGAGAGGTTCGCGGTCGGGAAGCCCAGCTCGCGGCCGCGCTTCGCTCCGTGCACGACCACGCCGCGGACGACGGGCTCGTGCCCGAGCAGGCGCGTCGCGTGCTCCACATCGCCCTCGGCCAGCAGCTCGCGGATCCAGGTGGAGGAGACGCGGCGCCCGTCCTCGGGCCGCACGTCGTCGATCAGCTCCACCTCGAATGCGTGCTGCCCGCCGAGCACGCGCAGCAGGTCGACGTCGCCCGCTCCCCGGGCGCCGAAGCGGAAGTCGGAGCCGACGAGGACCACGCGGGCCTCGAGCGCCTCCACCAGCACCTGCTCGACGAACTGCTCGGGCGAGAGCGCCCGGAACGCCTCGTCGAAGGTGAGCAGCAGCGTCGCGTCCACGCCGGTCCCGGCGAGGAGCTCGAGCTTCTGCTCGTTGCCGACCAGGACGGGCGGGCACTTCTCCGGCGCGATCACGCTGAGCGGATTGCGGTCGAAGGTGACGACGACGGCGGCGAGCCCCTGCTCGCGGGCCCGCTCGTGCAGCCGGCCGATGACGGCCCGGTGCCCGGAGTGGACGCCGTCGAACTTGCCGATCGTGACGGCGGAGGGTCCGATCCCGGCCAGGTCGCCGGGGCGGGTCTCGACGCGCATCAGGCGGCCGCCCGGGGCGCGCGCCGCCCCTGCACGCGGAGCCACCAGAGGCCGAGCACGGGCAGGACGAGCGGGATGAGCAGGTAGCCGGCGCCGAAGGCCGCCCACACCGTCGACTGGCGCCCGAACGGGTCGGCGCTCGTGAGCCCGAGGAGCCGCGGAGCGAGGAGGCTGAGCGCACCGACCACGAGCACGCCCACCAGCTCGAAGGTGATCGTCACCCACGCGACGCGCTGCCAGGCGCGGCCCGGGACGATCAGGGCGACCGTCGCGACGATGTACACGACGGCCGAGAGCGCGGAGAGCGAGAACGCCAGCGGCGCCTCGTCGAACCGGTCGATGACCTGGAAGACGGAGCGCCCCGTCGCGGCGAGCGCGAGGATCCCGTAGACCACGACCAGGAGGCTGCCGATCCCGCGCGAGCGGGCGGAACGGGTCGGCTCTCCGCTCCCGGGGGCCGAGGGGACTGAGGGGTCGTGAGCGGCCCGTCCGGACGCATCGCTGGCTGGTTTCGACATCGCACGTCCATGCTAGGCGCTCGCCGGGCCGGGCCCGGTGGCGGGCCCGATCAGGCGCTCTGGAAGAACCAGATCTGGTGCATCCGGTAGACCATGACCGCGATCGAGAGGCAGGCGACGCCCAGGATCACGGTGCTCCAGCGGCTCCGCTCGATGAGCGCCCAGAACCCGGCCGCGAGCGGCAGGAGCAGCGCCGAGATCAGGTAGATGTAGTACTCCGGCAGGCTCCCCGACGGGCGGTTGCCGACCAGCGGCGACACGATCGCGACCGCCAGCTGGACGATCAGCAGCAGCTCGACGATCGCCGTCGCGCCGACCGAGACGTCCGAGGGACGGCGGGCGAGCAGCCCGAGCACGAGGCAGAGCAGGCCGGCCGCGACGGCGATCCCCACCTGGAGGATCGTGAACCACTCGATCACGAGGCGGCCGTCCGCAGGTCCTCGGTCGGGAAGTTGACGACGCTCTTGAGCTGGGTGCCGCGCCGCTCGGCGAGGCCGATCAGCCGCTCCCCCGGGCCGACCGCGGCGAGGAGGCCCTTCGCGCCCGCCACCGCCTCCGGGGCCGGGATGCGCTTGCCGTTCGCGAGATCGCCCGCCTCCTGGGCGTCGAGGCGCAGCAGGGGGAACAGCTCGCCCGCCACGAGCGTCGGCGGCAGGAGCGCGGCGGGGACGTCGAGCTCGTCGATCTCGCCGGCCTGGGCCACGGAGAAGGGGCCGACCGCGGTGCGCCGCAGCGCGGTCAGGTGGCCGCCGACTCCGAGGGACGCGCCCAGGTCGCGGGCGAGCGCGCGGATGTAGGTGCCGGAGGAGCAGGTGACGCGCACGTCCAGGTCGAGGAACCCCTCGACCGGGCGGCTCGCCAGGACGGCGAACTCCGAGACGGTCACGGGGCGGGAGGCGAGCACGACCTCCTCGCCGTCGCGGGCGCGGGCGTAGGCGCGGCGGCCGTCGACCTTGATCGCGCTGACCGTGCTCGGGACCTGCTCGATCGCTCCGGTGAGGGCCGCGATCGCGTCGGACACCGACTCCGGGGCGAGGGCCGCGACGAGGGCGGGCTCCGCCGAGGCGAGCACCTCGCCCTCCTGGTCGTCGGTGGTGGTGGAGGAGCCCAGCCGGATCGTCGCCTCGTACTGCTTGTCGAGGCCGACGAGGTAGGTGAGCAGGCGCGTCGAGGGGCCGAGACCGAGGATCATCAGCCCGGTCGCCATCGGATCGAGCGTCCCCGCGTGGCCGACCTTGCGGGTCCCCGCGCGGCGGCGGGTCCGCGAGACGAGGTCGTGGCTGGTGATGCCGCCGGGCTTGTCCAGCAGGAGGATCCCGTTCGGAGCCGGGGCGGGGGTCTCGAGCACGGGTGCGAGGATACACGGACGGATCGGGAGTACCCCCGGGGTGGAGCCGGAGCCCTCGCCCGCCCGTCCTAGGCTGTCCGGATGAGGATCGCAGTACTCGGAGCAGGCGCCGTCGGCGGCACCATCGCCGCCCTTCTCGACCGCGCCGGGCACGACGTCGAGGTCACCGCCCGAGGCGACCACCTCACCGCGATCCGCCGGTCGGGGATCCGGCTCGACGGGGCGTGGGGCGAGCACACCGCCTGGGTCCGCTGCGGCGAGTCCCTCGACCTCGTGCCCGATCTCGCCTTCGTCTGCACGAAAGCGCAGGACGCCGAGGACGCGCTGCGCACCAACCGCCGCACGGTCGACGGCACTCTCGTCGTCGTCGTCCAGAACGGACTGGACGGACTCACCGCGGCGGCCCGGCAGGTGCGCGACGCCCGGCTCGTGGGTGCTCTCGCCCTCTTCGCCGCGAGCCACCTCGAACCCGGCCGGGTCACCGTCACGGCTCCTGCCACGACCACGCTCGGCGTCCCCGGCCGCCCGGCCGACGACGACGTCCGACGGGCCGCCGCCGTGCTCGGCGAGGCGGTCCCCACCGCCGTCACCGACGACTTCACCGGAGCGCAGTGGACGAAGCTGCTGATCAACGAGGTCAACGCCCTGCCCGCGATCACCGGGCTCTCGGTCCAGGAGACGATCGACGATCCGGGGCTGCGGCGCGTCCTCGCCCGGTCGATGCGCGAGGCCGCCCGGACGGGCCTCGCGTCGGGCGTCCGCTTCGGCTCGCTGCAGGGACTCTCGAACACGTCCGTCCGCGCTCTGGCCGCCGCTCCCCTGCCCCTGGTCGAGCTGCTCCCCCGCCGGATGGCCGCGCGGATGGGCGAGGTGCCGAACCCCGGGTCGACGCTGCAGAGCGTCCGCCGCGGAGTGCCGAGCGAGATCGACCACCTGGCCGGGGCCGTGGTCCGCACCGCTCACCGCGGCGGGCGCGAGGCTCCGGTCAACCAGCTGCTGGTCGACCTGGTGCACGAGGTCGAGCGGGCGGGCGCCTTCGTGCCGCCGGCTGAGGTCGTGCGCCGCGCCGCCCTGGTCTGAGCCCGCGGCCCTGTCGGACCGACGCCGCCCGCGGCGGCGGCCTCCGTCCCGAGGCTCAGCAGGAGTCGGCGAAGAGGCGCCGGGGCTGCTCCGGATCGCGGATGTCGACGAGGATCCCCGCCAGCCGGCGCGGATCCGTCGTGGCGCGGTACGCCGCGTCCACCGGCGGCTCCTGCGTGTCGAGGCGGATGCTGGTGCTCCACGCGCCGCGCAGCTCCGGCCGGAGGGCGAACTCGCCGTCGACGAGCAGCACCGCGTCGCGGCCGGCGGTCCGCCAGCGCGCCTGCCGCGTCTCGTCGCGCACCGCGTCGAAGCCCGCGAGCACGAACCCGGTGCTGCCGCCGAGGGTGAACGGATCGAGCAGGACGCGGCGCAGGAGCTCGTAGTCGTACCCGGCCGCGTAGGAGCGCTGCTCCTCGGGCACGGCGGGGTCGTCCCGATCGGCGCGGGGACGTCGGAAGTCGGCGAGGTGCGCGACGATCGCGTCCTTGCCTGCCCGGCGGAGCGCCTCCGCGAGGTCGAGCGCGAACGCCGCGCTCACCGCGGGGTCGTCGCCGTCGATCCCGACCTTGACCCGTCCGCGCCCGTAGTTGTGCAGCACCTCCGCCGCGAGAGCGTCGAGCACATCGGCCTTCTGCGGAGCCCACCTGGTCATCCGCCCACGATACGCGCCGCCGCCTAGTGTGGGCTGATGCCCTCCGACCCTCTCGCCGACGCGATCACCGCCTGGTTCCGCACGAGCGCCCGCGACCTGCCGTGGCGCCGCGAGGGCTTCCCCGCCTGGGGCACGCTCGTCAGCGAGTTCATGCTGCAGCAGACCCCGGTGGTCCGCGTCGTCCCGCGTCTGGCGGAGTGGCTGGAGCGCTGGCCGACACCCTCCGCTCTCGCCGCCGTCCCTCCCGGCGAGGCGGTGCGCGCCTGGCAGTCCCTGGGCTATCCGCGGCGGGCCCTGCGCCTGCACGCCTGTGCCGTGGCGATCGCCGAGGAGCACGGCGACGTGGTCCCCGACGACGTCGAGACCCTCCTCGCGCTGCCCGGCATCGGCGACTACACCGCCCGCGCCATCGCCGTGTTCGCCTACGGGAGGCGGCACCCCGTGGTCGACACCAACGTCCGCCGGGTCCTCGCGCGCGCGGTCGACGGAGCGGCGGAGCCCGGTCCGCCCCGCGCGAGGGCCGACCTCGCTGCGATGTCGGCGCTGCTGCCCGAGTCGCTCTCCGAGGCGGCGGCCTTCAACGCGGGCGCGATGGAGCTGGGGGCGATCGTCTGCACCGCCCGCGCTCCGCGCTGCGACGAGTGCCCGATCCGCGACCTCTGCCGCTGGCGGGCGGAGGGGTACCCCGAGCACACCGGGCCCGTGAAGGCGAAGCAGAAGCGGTTCGAGGGCTCGGACCGCCAGGTCCGCGGCCTCATCCTCGCCGAGCTGCGCGCCGCGCACGGCCCGGTCACCGCGGCCGAGGTGGAGTCTCTCTGGCCGGACGCCGACCAGCGCGGTCGCGCCCTGGCAGGGCTCCTCGCCGACGGCCTGGCGACGGGCGGCCCGGAGGACGGCTACCTCCTCCCCGGCTCCTGAGGGCCCGTCGACCGCCGTCCGCGTCGGAGGAGGCGGGTAGGGTCGGCGCCGTGACCGGTCGCCGCCTCCGCCTCCCCCGCCCCGACGCCGCCGTCGAGCGCGCCCTCGACGTCGACCTCGCCCAGGACGTCCAGCGCGCCCTCGCCGCGGTCCGCGTCGAGAACGACCTGCCCGGCCCGTTCCCGCCGGCCGCGCTGGCCGAGGCCGAGCACGCGGACGCCGGAGCGGACGACGAGGACCGCGTCGACCGGACGGACCTCCCCTTCGTGACGATCGACCCGCCCGGCTCGCTCGACCTGGACCAGGCCCTGCACCTGGAGCGCACGTCGGAGGGCGTCGTCCTCCGCTACGCCATCGCGGACGTGCCCGCGGTCGTCCGCACCGGCGGAGCGCTCGACGCCGAGACGCGCCGCCGCGGCCAGACCTACTACCTCCCGGACGGCCGCGTCCCGCTGCACCCCGCGGTCCTCTCCGAGGGGACCGCGTCGCTCCTGCCGGACGAGACGCGCCGAGCGCTGGTCTGGACGCTGACCCTCGACGAGCGGGCGGAGCCGCGCTCGGTGCACCTCGAGCGGGCGCTCGTCCGCAGCGTGGCCCGGCTCGACTACGAGGGCGTGCAGCGCAGCGTCGACGCGGGCGATCCGCACCCCTCCCTCGCCCTCCTCCCCTGGTTCGGACGCGAGCGCCTGGCGCGCGAGGCCGAGCGTGGAGGAGCGAGCCTGACGCTGCCCGAGGAGGAGATCGTCGCCGCCGACGGCGGCTACCGGGTCGAGCGCCGCGCTCCCCTGGCCGTCGAGGGCTGGAACGCCCAGGTCTCGCTGCTGACCGGTATGGCGGCGGCGACGATGATGCTCGACGCGGGGGTGGGCATCCTCCGGACCATGCCCGAGGCCGACCCCGCCACCGTCGCGGCCTTCCGCTCCCGAGCCGCGGCGCTCGGCGTCCCGTGGCCCGAGGAGGAGGCCTACGGCGCCTACCTGCGCCGCCTCGACACCGCCGACCCCGCCCAGCTCGCCATCATGTACGCCGCGGCGAGCCTGTTCCGCGGCGCCGGCTACACCGCCTTCGACGGCGCCCCGCCGGAGCATCCCGAGCAGGCGGCTCTCGCCGCGCCGTACGCGCACGTCACCGCGCCGCTGCGGCGCCTGGTCGACCGGTTCGGCCTCGCCGTCTGCCTCGCGGTGTCCCGCGGCGGAACGATCCCGTCGCAGCTGCGCGAGGCGCTGCCCCTGCTCCCGCCGCTCCTCGCCGCGAGCGACCGCCGGGCCGGAGCCGCCTCCCGTGCGGCGACCGCGATCGTCGAGGCCGCCGTCCTCCGCGGCCGCGAAGGAGCCTCCTTCAGCGGGATCGTCGTCTCCTCGGCGCGCTCCCGCTCCTCGGTCCAGCTGCTCGACCCGGAGATCACCGTCGACGTCCCGGCCCCGCTCACGCCGGGAGCCCGTGTCGTCGTCGTCCTGGAATCGGTCGACGTCGCCACGGGCTCCGCGGTGTTCGGGCTCGGCGCCTAGTCCTCGTCGTCCTCGCGGGGCTTCACATAGGGGTCGGCCTCGCCGGCGTAGTCCGCCTGAGCGGCGAGCGACTGCACCTGCGAGTCCTGGCTGCGCGCGGCGGCGAGCAGATCCTCGATGTGCTTCGCGTTCTCGGGCACCGCGTCGAGGATGAACTCGAGCGACGGCGTGAGCCGGGACGTGATGTTCCTGCCCACCTCGGTGCGGAGCATTCCGGTGGCGGCCTTGAGGGCCGCGGCCGAATCGGCGCGCTCCTCATCGGTGCCGTAGACCGTGTAGAACACCGAGGCGTGCTGCAGGTCGCCGGTCACCTGGACATCGGTGATGGTGACGAAGCCGAGGCGCGGGTCGCGGAGACCGCGCTCGAGCCGCTTCGCGACGATCACCTGGATACGTTCGGCGAGCTTCCTCGCCCGGGCCGGATCTGCCATGGCTGGTCCTCACATCTCTCTCGGCGAACCGTTCAGCTCGCCATTCAACCACTCTCCGCCCGGACGACCGGTCGCGTCCGACGGGGCCTTGCTTCTGGGGCGTGATGCCCCTCGACCGCGCGTCTGCGACGGCGCGGGTGGGGTGCCTTCTCGCGGCTCCCTGATCCTCGGGGACCGGGGGGCGGGAAGGCTCAGGTGCTGGATCGGGAGCCGGACGTCGCCCGCAGGCGCGCTGCTCGCGAGCTGCTCGTTCAGCGGGCGCACCCACCGAGACAGGAGCGCCTGATCGGGGTCGGTCTCCCGCACCCGGGGGTGCGGAAGCGCCCACTGGAGGGTCCGCACCTCCGGGACACCGGCGGCCCCCGATTCCTCCCGCAGGGCGCGAGAGGACGAGAGTCCCCTCCCGATCCCGCACGAACAGCGCCATGAGACGCCGGAAGGCCCGGGCGGACCCGGGCCTTCCAGTGGAGCGGATCAGCCTCGCGGCTTCTCCTTCATCTCGATCGTCTCGATCTCGTCGCCGATCTGGATGTCGTTGTACTTTCCGAGTCCGATACCGGCCTCGTAGTCCGTACGGACCTCCGTGACGTCGTCCTTGAAGCGACGCAGCGACTCGATGGCCAGGTTGTCCCCGACCACGACGCCGTCACGGATGACGCGCGCCTTCGAGTTGCGGGTGATCGTGCCGGAGCGGACGATGACACCCGCGATGTTGCCGAACTTGGAGGAGCGGAACACCTCGCGGATCTCGGCGACACCGGACTGGACCTCCTCGAACTCGGGCTTGAGCATGCCCGTGAGCGAGTTCTCGACCTCTTCGATCGCGTTGTAGATGACCGAGTAGAAGCGGATGTCCACTCCTTCTCGAGCAGCGCGCTCGCGGGCCTTCGGGTCGGGGCGGACGTTGAAGCCCACGATGATCGCGTTGTCGATCGTCGCGAGGTTGACGTCCGACTCCGTGATCGCACCGACACCGCGGTGGATGATGCGCAGCTGCACCGAGTCGTCGACCTCGATCTTGACGAGCGACTCCTCCAGCGCCTCGACGGCACCGGACACGTCGCCCTTGATGATGAGGTTGAGCGACTCGACCTTGCCCTCCTCGAGAGCACGGGTGAAGTCCTCGAGCGAGATGCGCTTGCGGGCCTTGGCCAGCAGGGCGTTGCGCTGAGCGGCTTCGCGCTTCTCGGCGATCTGACGGGCCGTGCGGTCCTCCTCGGTGACGAGGAAGGTGTCGCCGGCGCGGGGCACGGACGAGAGTCCCTGCACCTGCACCGGACGCGACGGCACGGCTTCGAGGACGGCGTTGCCGTTCTCGTCCGCCATCGCACGGACGCGGCCGTAGGCCGTTCCGGCGACGATCGCGTCTCCGACGCGCAGCGTTCCCGACTGGATGAGCACGGTCGCGACCGCACCGCGTCCCTTGTCGAGCTTCGCCTCGATCGCGACTCCGCGCGCCTCCTTGTTGGGGTTGGCGCGCAGGTCGAGACCGGCGTCCGCGGTGAGCAGCACGGCGTCCAGGAGGTCCTGGATGCCGGTACCCGCGCGAGCCGACACGTCGACGAACATGACGTCTCCGCCGTACTCCTCGGCGACGAGCCCGAACTCGGTGAGCTGCTGGCGCACCTTGGCCGGGTTGGCGTCGGGCTTGTCCACCTTGTTCACCGCGACCACGATCGGCACGTTGGCCGCCTGGGCGTGGTTCAGCGCCTCGATGGTCTGCGGCATGATGCCGTCGTCCGCCGCGACCACGAGGATCGCGATGTCCGTGACCTGGGCACCGCGGGCTCGCATGGCGGTGAACGCTTCGTGACCCGGGGTGTCGATGAACGTGATCGGGCGCTCGATGCCCTCGTGCTCCGCGACGACCTGGTACGCACCGATGTGCTGCGTGATGCCGCCCGCCTCGCCGGCGACGACGTTGGCGTTGCGGATCGCGTCGAGCAGGCGCGTCTTTCCGTGGTCGACGTGACCCATGACGGTGACGACCGGCGGACGGATCTCGAGGTCCTCGTCCGTCTCGTCGTCGAGCTCCTGCTCGAGGTCGAGACCGAAGCCCTCGAGGAGCTCCTTGTCCTCGTCCTCGGGCGAGACGACCTGGATCTTGAAACCGAGCTCGGAGCCGAGCACCTCGAAGGTGGCCTCGTCGAGCGACTCGGTCGCCGTCGCCATCTCGCCGAGGGCGAAGAGGACGGTGACCAGGTTGCCGGGGGGCACCGGCACGCCGGTCATGGCCTCGATCTTGTCGGCGAAGTCCGAGATCGACGCGCCGCGGCGCAGACGGATGACCGTCCTGCCGTCGCCGCGGGGGACGCTGACGCCGCCGAGCGACGGGGCCTCCCTGAGCTCGAACTCCTGACGCTTCGTGCGCTTGGACTTCCGGGCCTTGCTCTTGCCGCCGCCGCGACCGAAGGCTCCTGCGGTTCCACCGCCGGGGCCGCGACCGCGACCGCCGCCGCCACCGGGACGCGGGGCGAAGCCGCCACCGGCACCGGGAGCGCCGCCGGGGCGCTGGAAGCCGCCGCCGGCCGGACGACCGGCACCGCCGGGACGTCCTGCTCCGCCGCCGGGTCCGCCGGGACGCTGGCCGAAGCCGGCGGGGCGCTGGCCCATGCCGGGTCCGCCGGGTCGGGGCGCGCCGGGGCGCGGAGCAGCCGGGCGGGGGATGTTGCCCGGGGTCGGACGCGATCCCATGCCCTGCGAGCTGGCGAAGGGGTTGTTGCCGGGGCGCGGGGCGGCGGGACGCTGTCCCATGCCCTGGTTGCTGGCGAACGGGTTGTTGCCCGGGCGCGGGGTGCCGCCGGGGCGGTTGGAGCCGCCCGAGGCGCCGCCGGGGCGCGGGGTGTTCGCGGCGGGAGCCGGACGCGGGGTCACGGGCTTGGGTCCGCCGGGGGTCGCGCCGGACGCCGGCTTCTCGGCGGCGGCCGGAGCCGCGGGGGCCTCGGTCGGAGCCGGAGCGGCGGCCTCGGCGGGCGCGTCCTTGGCTGCCTGGGCGCGCTGAGCGGCCGCAGCCTCCTGGGCTGCCTGAGCCTGGGCCTGGCGCTCGGCGACCGACATCGGCGGTGCGGGCGCCGGAGCGGGCGGCTTGGCCGGGCCGGGCGTGGGCGCGGACGGACGGGCGCCGGAGGGGCGCGGGGCCCCGGGACGGGCACCGGCGGCGGGGGCGGCCGGGGTCGCCGACGCTCCCGCGGAGGAACCGCCCTGGCCCTGGAGGGCCTGGCGGAGCTTGCGCGCCACCGGGGGTTCGATGCTCGAGGACGGGCCCTTGACGAACTCGCCGAGCTCCTTCAACTTCGCAAGTGCGACCTTGCTATCGACACCCAGTTCGGATGCGATCTCGTGTACGCGTGGTTTTGCCACTTCTCTCCTGTCTTGGGCCTGCACCCAAGACGGGGGCAGGCGTCACGAACGGACGGGTCTCATTTCGAGCCGCTCATCAGTCTTCGCTCATGATCAGTTCACGGGCCGTTCTGCCTGTTCTCTATGGTGTGATCGTGCGCTGCTCCGGCCCCTCCGGTCGAGGGGCCGAGCCGGTCGGATCGTGCGATGTACTGCTCCAGCTCGCTCGCGTCCACGCTCTCGCGTGTCCGGAACGCTCTTCCGAACGCGCGGCGCTTGACCGCGAGCTCGTAGCAGTCGGCAGTGTCGTGGAGCCACGCTCCCCGACCAGGACGGACGGCACGCGGGTCTACCGCGAGGACGTTCGAGTGGAGGACCAGCCTCAGAAGAGAGGCCCGGGGGGCGCGCAGACGGCAGCCGACGCACGTTCTGACGGCTTCCACTCTACTCCCTCCCCTCCGGGACCGCTCCCCCGCACGGCCGATGCTCGGGGATCACTCCCCGTCCATCACCGAATCGGGCTGGATGTCGATCTTCGCGCCGGTCAGCTTGGCGGCGAGGCGGGCGTTCTGGCCCTCCTTGCCGATGGCGAGCGAGAGCTGGTAGTCGGGGACGAGCGCCCGGACGGCCTTGAGGCTCTGGTCGATCACGAACGCGCTGGTCACCTTGGCGGGCGAGAGCGCGCTGGCGACGAAGGTCGGCAGGTCGGAGGAGTAGTCGACGATGTCGATCTTCTCGTTGTTGAGCTCGGCGGTCACCGCGCGCACGCGCTGGCCGAGCTCGCCGATGCAGGCGCCCTTGGCGTTCACGCCGGGCTCGGTCGCGCGCACCGCGATCTTGGTGCGGTGGCCGGCCTCGCGGGCGAGGGAGACGATCTCCACCACGCCGGACGCGATCTCGGGGACCTCGAGGGCGAACAGCTTGCGCACCAGCGACGGGTGGGTGCGGGACACCTGGACCGACGGGCCCTTGGGTCCGCGGCCGACGCTCGTGACGTAGACGCGGATGCGGCGTCCGTGGCTGTAGTCTTCGCCGGGCACCTGCTCCTCGGGCGAGAGGATCGCCTCGATGGAGCCGAGGTCGACGTGGATCATCCGCGGGTTGGGGCCCTGCTGGATGACGCCGGCGACGATGTCGCCCTCGCGGCCCTTGAACTCGCCGAGCACGTGCTCGTCGGCGATGTCGCGCAGGCGCTGGTTGATGACCTGCTTCGCGGCGAAGGCGGCGATGCGGCCGAAGTCGCGCGGGGAGTCCTCGGCCTCGCCCACGACGGCGCCCTCCTCGTCGAGCTCGGGCACGAAGACCGAGACGTGACCGGTCTTGCGGTCGAGGTGCACGCGCGCGTCGACGGCGGTGGCCTTGTCGGCGTCGTCGGCCTGGCCGATGTGCTTGAGGTAGGCGGTCAGGATCGCCTGCTCGATGATCTGCACGAGTTCCTCGAAGGGGATCTCGCGCTCGCGCTCCATGAGTCGCAGAACGCTCAGGTCGATGTCCACGGGCGGGCCTTTCTCTCTATTCACTTGGATGCCGCGGTGGTGACCGCGGTCGTTCGCCTGCCGGGCTCTCACCCGGATCAGCCCTCAAGGGTACCCGACGCGGCCCGGGGTTCCACCCGCGGATCCTGCCGACGCACGGAGGGCCCCGCCTGCCACGGGAAGCGGTGGCGGGGCCCTCGGCGTGTCGGGTCTAGGCGCCCAGCCGGGCGAGCGCCTCGGCGACCGGGAGCTGCTCGCGCTCGCCGGACCGGCGGTCCCACAGCTCGACGATCCCGTCGGCCGCTCCTCGGCCCGCGATGACGATCACGGGCACCCCGATCAGCTCGGCGTCGCCGAACTTGACGCCGGGCGAGACCTTCGGGCGGTCGTCGATCAGCACGTCGCGGCCGGCGGCCTCGAGGGAGGCGCCGACCGACTCGGCGAGCTCGAGAGCCGCCGCGTCCTTGCCGGTCGCGATGACGTGCACGTCGAACGGCGCGACGTTCGCGGGCCAGAGCAGTCCTCGGTCGTCGTGGGTGGCCTCGGCGATGATGGCGAGGATGCGGGTCACGCCGATGCCGTAGGAGCCCATCGTGACGGTGACGAGCTTCCCGTTCTCGTCGAGCACCTTCAGCCCGAGGACGTCGGCGTACTTGCGGCCGAGCTGGAAGACGTGGCCGATCTCCATGCCGCGGGCGGTCTCGATCGGGCCCGAGCCGTCGGGCGCCTCGTCGCCGGTGCGGACGTCCGCGACCTCGACGGTGGCGTCGCCGTGGAAGTCGCGGCCGGCGACCAGGTCGAGGACGTGCTGCCCGGAGACGTTGGCCCCGGTGATCCAGGCGGTGCCGTCGACCACGCGCGGGTCGAGCAGGTAGCGGACGCCGGTCGCCGACTCCTCGCCCAGGACGGCTCCCTCGGCCGACCAGGGTCCGATGTAGCCCTTGACCAGTCCGGGGTGCTTCGCGAAGTCCTCCGCGGTGGCGGCCTCGACCTCGGCCGGGGCGAAGGCCACTTCGGCGCGCTTGAGGTCGACGTCGCGGTCGCCGGGCAGGCCGACGATCACGAGCTCGCGGGTGCCGTCGAGCGCGGTGAGCGCGAGGACGACGTTCTTCAGGGTGTCGGCGGCGGTCCAGGCGCGGCCGTCGGGGCGGGGCTGCGTCGCGTTCGCCAGGTCGACCAGGGTCTGGATGGTCGGGGTGTCGGGCGAGTCGAAGACGCGCGCCTCGGGCAGGCCCTCGACGGGCAGCGCCGCGGGGACGGGCGTGCGGTACGCCTCGACGTTCGCCGCGTACCCTCCCGCCGACCGGACGAAGGTGTCCTCGCCGACGGGGGTGGGGTGCAGGAACTCCTCGCTCCGGGAGCCGCCCATCGCTCCGGCGTCGGCCTGCACGATCACGTACTCCAGGCCCAGGCGGGCGAAGATCCGCTCGTAGGCGTCGCGCTGGCGCTGGTAGCTCGCGTCGAGGCCGGCGTCGGTGTAGTCGAAGGAGTACGCGTCCTTCATCGTGAACTCGCGGCCGCGCAGGAGGCCCGCGCGGGGCCGCGCCTCGTCCCGGTACTTGTCCTGGATCTGGTAGATCGACAGGGGCAGGTCCTTGTAGGAGGAGTAGAGGTCCTTCACGAGCAGCGTGAAGAACTCCTCGTGCGTGGGAGCCAGCATGTAGTCGGCGTCCTTGCGGTCCTTCAGGCGGAACACGCCGTCGCCGTACTCGGTCCAGCGCCCCGAGAGCTCGTAGGGCTCGCGGGGCAGGAGCGCGGGGAAGTGCACCTCCTGGGCGCCGGCGGCCTCCATCTCCTCGTGGATGATCCGCTCGATGCGGCGCTTGACGCGCAGTCCCAGCGGCAGCCAGGCGAAGACGCCGGGCGCCTGACGGCGGATGTAGCCCGCGCGGACGAGGAGGCGGTGGCCCGCGACCTCGGCGTCGGCGGGATCCTCCCGGAGCGTGCGGACGAACAGATGCGAGAGACGGGTGACCACGAGGGACGATCCTATCCGCTGCGCTCCCCCGGCTCGCGAGGGCGCCGGGAGCCTCAGTCGGGGATCCGCGAGAAGACGACCGCTCCGCCCGTGCCGTCCAGCAGCACGTCATCGGGGGTGCCGCCGATCGTCATCGGGCCGGAGAGGAGCGCCCGGAGCCGGATGGCCTCGGGGCTCGGCGTGTCGGAGCAGGTGTCGGATCCGGTCACCTCGTCGCCGGGGATCAGCACGCCGTCGTCGATCCGGTAGGCGGCGCTGACCACGAGGCAGCCGGTGCCGACGACCAGGGTCGGCGCACCCCCGACGCTCTCGGAGCGGAGGCGGACGCGGGCGTCCTCGACCCAGGCCGTGTACGGGGTCTCCCCTTCGGCCGCGGTCAGCACCCAGCGGTCGCAGCCGAAGGGGTCCTGCGGGCTGCGGCTGTCGATGCATTCGCCGGCCTCGGAGGACGGGCCGCTGCGGAGCGCGGCGACACCGGAGGCGAGGAGCGCGGCGGCGACGACCACGAGCGCGAGGCGCAGTGCGGGGCGGACCACGTCGATCCGCCCCGCGCCGTCAGTTCGCGCCGACGGTGACGACCGGGGCTCCGGTCGAGGTGTCGTCGGCCGGCATCTCGGCGGCCAGGCGGTTGGCCTCCTCGATGAGGGTCTGGACGATCTCGGCCTCGGGGACGGTCTTGATGACCTCGCCCTTGACGAAGATCTGGCCCTTGCCGTTGCCGGAGGCGACGCCCAGGTCGGCCTCGCGGGCCTCGCCGGGTCCGTTGACGACGCAGCCCATGACGGCGACGCGCAGCGGGACGCTCATGCCCTCGAGGCCGGCGGTGACGTCGTTGGCGAGCGTGTAGACGTCGACCTGCGCGCGGCCGCAGCTGGGGCAGGAGACGATCTCGAGCTTGCGCTCGCGGAGGTTCAGCGACTGGAGGATCTGCAGGCCGACCTTGACCTCCTGCGCGGGCGGGGCCGAGAGGGACACGCGGATGGTGTCGCCGATGCCCTCGCCGAGGAGGATGCCGAAGGCGGTGGCGGACTTGATGGTCCCCTGGAATTCGGGGCCGGCCTCGGTGACGCCGAGGTGGAGGGGCCAGTCGCCGCGCTCGGCGAGCTGGCGGTAGGCCTTCACCATGACGACGGGGTCGTTGTGCTTGACCGAGATCTTGAAGTCGTGGAAGTCGTGCTCCTCGAAGAGGCTGGCCTCCCAGACGGCGCTCTCGACGAGGGCCTCGGGGGTGGGCTTGCCGTACTTCTGCAGGATGCTCGGCTCGAGCGAGCCGGCGTTGACGCCGATGCGGATCGAGACGCCGGCGGCCTTCGCGGCGGCGGCGATCTTGCCGACCTGGTCGTCGAACTTGCGGATGTTGCCGGGGTTCACGCGGACCGCGGCGCAGCCGGCGTCGATCGCGGCGTAGACGTAGTTGGGCTGGAAGTGGATGTCGGCGATGACCGGGATCTGGCTCTTCTTGGCGATGATCGGCAGCGCCTCCGCGTCGTCGCGGCTCGGCACCGCGACGCGGACGATGTCGCAGCCGGACGCGGTGAGCTCGGCGATCTGCTGGAGGGTCGCGTTGATGTTCGTCGTCGGTGTGGTGCACATCGACTGGACGCTGACCTGCGCGTCACCGCCCACGAGCACCTTGCCCACCTTGATCTGGCGGGACTTGCGGCGGGGGGCGAGGGTCATGGGGACCTTGGGAAGACCCAGATTCACTGCTGGCACGCGCCCCATCGTACGCGCGCCGCGGGACCCCTCGTCCGCTCGCCGCACCTTCCCAGCCGCCGCCCCTCCTGCGCGCCTCGGAACCCGTCCACCGCACCTGCTCTCAGCCCGAGACCGCACGACGATCCGCGGTCGCCGCACCCCGAGCCGAACCGCCGATCCCGTCCGAGCGATTCACCGCAGACGCTGCCAGCCCGCTCGCTTCACAGAGCGGACCGCGCCACGCCGGTCAGCGACCGCCCTCCCACCCTCGAGGCGAACGGGTGAATCGCGTCCCAGCGATTCGCCCTAGCCGTCCGCACCCCGCTCCACCCACGCCCCCACCCCGAGAAGCCGACCGCGCCACGCCGGGCGAGGCCCGGCGTGGAATCCAACTCAGAACAGCGTGATCGGCTTGACGATGTCGGCGTAGATGAGGAGGGCGCTCATGCCGCCGAGGACGAGGACGACGACGTAGGTGAGCGGGAGCAGGCGGGCGATGTCGACGGGGCCGGGGTCGCGGCGTCCGAAGAGCTTGGCGATCCGGCGGCGCAGGCCCTCCCAGAGGGCGCCGGCGATGTGGCCGCCGTCCATGGGGAGCAGCGGCACCAGGTTGAAGACGAGGAGGGCGACGTTGAGCGAGGCGAGGACGCCGACCATCGTCTGCACCTTCGACACGACGGGGAGCTGGTCGGAGGCGGCGATCTCGCCCGCGATCCGGCCGACTCCGACGACGCTGATCGGGCCGTTGGCGTCGCGCGCCTCCGAGCCGAACGCCGCCTGGGCGACGTCGATGAGGCGCTGCGGCAGGTTGAGGATGACGTGGGCGACGCTGGTGATGTTCGACCAGACCGTCTCGGGCACCGCGGTGATCGGCTGCTGCGCGAGGGCCGATGTGGGCGAGATGCCGATGAAGCCGACCGTCTGCGTCTCGATCGCACCGGAGGCGTCGGTGACGGGGGCGCCGTTCGCGTCGGTCACCGCGACCTCGTTCTCGGCGGGGGTGATCGTGAGGGTCAGCGGGGCGCCGTCGCGCTGGACGGACACGCTGAGCGGGACGCCCGCGGAGCGCTGGATGATCGGGGTCAGGTCGTTCCAGGTGCTCACCGGAGTGCCGTCGATCGCCGTGATCGTGTCGCCCGGCAGCAGGCCGGCCGCGGCTCCGGGTGCCAGCGGGTCGTCGGCGGTGCAGGTCGCGGTCGCGCGCTGCGACTCCGGGACCACGCACTGCGAGACCGCGGCGAGGGTGCTGGTGCTCTGCGGGATCCCGATGCCGCAGAGGAGGACGGTGAAGAGGACCGTGGCGATCACGAGGTTCATGAAGGGGCCGCCGGCCATGACGATCACGCGCTTCCACACGGGGAGCCGGTAGAACGCGCGGTGGTCCTCGCCGTCGCCGATCGTCTCGGCGCTGGCGGCGCGGGCCTCGTCGATCATCGTGGCGTAGGCGCCGCGCCGGGGCTCCTCGAGCTGGGCCTCGGAGGACGCCAGGCCGTTGAAGAAGCCGGTGCTCGACTCCGTGGGCCGGTCCCCCGGGTGCTTCGGCGGGTACATGCCGATCATGGCGATGTAGCCGCCGAGCGGGATCGCCTTGACGCCGTACTCCGTCTCGCCGCGGCGCCGGGAGAAGAGGGTCGGCCCGAACCCGATCATGTACTGCGTGACCTTGACCCCGAACAGCTTGGCGGGGAGGAGGTGCCCGACCTCGTGCAGGGCGATGGAGAGGGCGACGCCGACGGCGATGATGACGACGCCGAGGACGAAGAGCAGCACGGATTCCACCGACACACTGTAGGCCGGGCCCGCCCGTCCACGCTGGGGTGCGCCTGCACGGATCCGATGAACTCCGCGGCCGAGCGGATCAGCGGCGCGACGTCCGCCGACACGGATCCGCGGAGACGGAGCCCGTCCGGATGACCCCTGGTCAGACTCCGGCGATCCGCTCGTCCGCCGTGCGGCGCGCCCACTCCTCCGCCGCGGCCAGCGACTCGCGGGTCAGCGCGCCGTCGACGCTGTGCGCGTCGACCACCGCCTCCACCGTCTCGAGGATGTCGAGGTAGCCGATCCGCCCGGCGTGGAACGCCTGCACGGCCTGCTCGTTCGCCGCGTTGAACACGGCCGGGTAGGAGGCGCCCGCCTCCCCGACGCGCTTCGCGAGCCGGACCGAGGGGAACGCCTCCTCGTCCAGCGGCTCGAACGTCCAGGAGTGGGAGCGGGTCCAGTCGAGCGGGACGCCGACCCCGGCGACGCGGTGCGGCCAGTCGAGGCCGAGCGAGATCGGGAGCCGCATGTCCGGCGGCGAGGCCTGGGCGATCGTCGAGCCGTCGACGTACTCGACCATCGAGTGGATCACCGACTGCGGGTGCACGGTGACGTCGATCCGGTCGTAGGGGACGTCGAAGAGCAGGTGCGCCTCGATCACCTCGAGCCCCTTGTTGACCAGGGTGGAGGAGTTGGTCGTGACGACCAGGCCCATGTCCCAGGTCGGGTGCGCGAGCGCCTGCGCCGGGGTGACGTCGCGGAGGGAGGCGCGGTCGCGTCCCCGGAACGGCCCGCCGGACGCGGTCAGCACGAGGCGGCGGACCTCGCGGTGCTCGCCCGCGAGGAGTGCCTGGGCGATCGCGGAGTGCTCGGAGTCGACCGGCACGATCTGGCCGGGACCGGCGAGCGAGGTGACGAGCTCGCCGCCGACGATCAGCGACTCCTTGTTGGCGAGGGCGAGCGTCCTGCCCTCCTCGAGCGCCGCGAGCGTCGGGCCGAGCCCCACCGAGCCGGTGATCCCGTTCAGCACGACGTCCGCGTCGACCGAGCGGATCAGCTGCTCGGCCTCCTCCGCGCCGAACGCCGTGTGCTCGACGCCGAACGCGGACGCCTGCTCGGCGACCGCCGTCCGGTTCGAGCCGGCGGCGAGGCCGACCACCTCGAACCGCTCGCGGTTCGCGCCGATGACGTCGAGAGCCTGCGTGCCGATGGACCCGGTCGAGCCGAGGATGATGACCCTGCGCATCCGCCCATCCTGGCACGGAGCACCCAGCGCCTCCCGGTCAGCTGATGGCGAGGATGTCGACCACGAAGACGAGGGTGTCGGTCCCGCTGATCCCCGCGTTCTGGTTGCCCTGGTCGCCGTAGCCCTTCGACGGCGGGATGGTGACCAGCACCTGCGAGCCGACGGTCTGGCCGACCACGGCCTCCTTGAAGCCCTCGATCACGTCGCCGGTGCCGAAGGCGGCGGGAGCGGGCTTCCCCCAGCTCTGGTCGAACACCTCGCCGGTGCCCCAGACCACGCCCTGGTACTGCACGATCAGCTGGTCGCCGTCGGCCACGGTCGCGCCGCTCCCCTTCTTGAGGACGGCGAGCTGCAGGTCGGCGGGCGGGTCGGTCGAGGGGATGGTGACGGTGGGCGCCCCGTCCTCGGCGAGCGCCACCGTCGGCAGGCCGTCGACCGGGGGCTGCGGCTCGCCGTCGGCGGCGGTCGGCACGATCTGCTCGACGTCGATCACCATGACGATCGAGTCGGTCGCGGCGATGCCGAACTGGCTCTGCCCGGCGTCGCCGAACGCGTCGGCCGGGGGAACGACGGCGACGACGCGCGAGCCGACGGTCGCGCAGTTGACGGCCTTCACGAGGCCGGCGAGGTACTGGTCGGTGTCGACCTCGAAGGCCGCGCGGCCACCGGACGCGTAGCTGCTCGCCGAGAACTCGGCACCGCTCGTCCCGTTGTAGAGCGTGTAGTCGACCAGCACCGTGTCGCCCTCGGCGACCTCCTCGCCGGTGCCCTCGATCGCGACGGAGCGCTCGGTGGCGTCCACGCTGACCGGGCTGGGGAACACGGTGACCGGCTTGGTGGCGAAGTCGCCGCTGGTCTGCACCGCGGCGGTCGCCTCGCCCTCGGTCGCGCAGCCGAGCGGGGTGGCGGAGGCGGACGGCGCTGCATCCGGCTCCCCGGGGGTGCAGGCCGCCAGGCTCAGGGAGGCGCCGAGGACGGCGAGGATCGCGAGGGTTCTGCGCACAGGGGCACCTTTCGTGACCGGCGGCGGCCGGTGGACGTTCGGGGATCGCCTCCATCCTGCACGGCGCGCCTCGCAACGCGCTGGGTGCGGGTCCTCGAACGGTCCCAGGCCTACCATCGGAGCATGCGTGAATTCTCGGTCCCCCAGTCCCGAGAGCTCGTCACCGAGCTCCCCGGCCCGCGCTCCGTCGCCCTCCAGGAGCGCCGCGTCGCCAGCGTCTCCCGCGGCGCCGGGACGCTCGCGAACATCTACATGGACCACGCGTCGGGCGCGGTCCTGGTCGACGTCGACGGCAACCGCCTGATCGACCTCGGCTGCGGCATCGGAGTGACCACCATCGGCCACGCGCACCCCGCGGTCGCCGCGGCGGCCGCCGCGCAGGCCGAGAAGCTGACGCACACCCTCTTCACCGTCACTCCGTACGAGAACTACGTCCGGGTCGCCGAGAAGCTCGCCGAGATCACCCCCGGGGACTTCGAGAAGCACTCGATCCTGGTCAACTCCGGCGCGGAGGCGGTCGAGAACGCCGTCAAGATCGCGCGGAAGTTCACCGGCCGCCGCGCCATCGCGACGCTCGACCACGCCTTCCACGGCCGCACCAACCTCACGATGGCGATGACCTACCGCCCCTGGCCGGAGCGCGCGGGCATGGGCCCCTTCCCGGGAGAGATCTACAGCCTCCCGATCAGCTACCCGTTCCGCGACCCCGAGGGCATGACGGGCGAGGAGGCGGCCGAGCGCACCATCGACTACATCACCACCCACATCGGCGCGCAGGAGCTGGCCGCGCTCTTCGTCGAGCCGATCCAGGGCGACGGCGGCATCATCATCCCGGCGCCGGGCTACTTCCGCCGCCTGTCCGAGTTCTGCACCGAGAACGGCATCGTCTTCGTCGCGGACGAGATCCAGGCCGGCATCGCCCGCACCGGCACCTGGTACTCCATCGAGCACCACGGCGTGGTCCCGGACCTCATCACGACGGCCAAGGGCATCGCCGGCGGCTTCCCGCTCGCCGCCGTCACCGGCCGCGCCGAGATCATGGACGCCGTGCAGCCCGGCGGCATCGGCGGCACGTTCGGCGGCAACCCCGTCTCCACCGCCGCGGCGCTCGCGACGTTCGAGGCGATCGAGTCCGAGGGCCTGCTGGAGGAGGCGCAGCGGGTCGAGCGCCTGCTGCAGGCGCGGATCGGCGACTGGGCCGAGCGCTTCGCGGTCGTGGGCGAGGTCCGCGGCAAGGGTGCGATGTGGGGCGTCGAGCTCGTTCACCCGGGCACGAAGAAGCAGTACCCGGAGGCGCTCACCGCGATCCTGAAGCACGCCACCACGAACGGCGTGATCGTCCTCGACGCGGGCAGCTGGGACAGCGTGCTGCGGATCATGCCGAGCGTGGTCATCAGCGAGGAGCTCATCGACGACGCCGCGACGGTCATCGAGGAGGCGCTCGCCCAGTTCGGCTGATCCGCCGCATGACCGGAGCGGCATGGACGCCCCGGTAGCTTCGTCGGAATGCGGATCGACGACGACCACGAGAGGCCGACTCCCCCGGGGATCGGCCTCTCCGCGCGTCTGGCGCGCCTGTCCATCGGCGGCGTCGGCCGGCTGGTCTACCGACCGATCGTGGAGGGGCGCGACAACGTCCCGGCCGAGGGACGCGTGATCCTGGCGGCCAACCACCTCTCGTTCATCGACTCCCCGGTGCTGACGCTGCTCGCCCCGCGGCCGGTGCAGTTCCTGGCCAAGTCGGACTACTTCACGGGGACCGGCGTGCGGGGCGCCCTCTCGCGCGCGTTCTTCACGAGCGTCGGAGCCGTCGCGGTCGAGCGCGGCGCCGGCCAGGCCGCTCAGGAGGCGCTGGACCTCGGCCGGGCGATCCTCGAGCGGGACGAGGCGTTCGCCGTCTACCCCGAGGGCACCCGCTCCCGCGACGGGCGCCTCTACAAGGGCCGCACCGGAGTGGCATGGCTCGCCCTCACCACGGGCGCGCCGGTGGTCCCCGTCGGCATGATCGGCACACAGGAGCTCCAGCCGGTGGGCACGAGGGTGCCGCGCCTGCACCGGATCACGGTCCGCTTCGGGGCTCCGCTGGACCTCTCGCGGCACGGCTCCGCCGACTCCGGCCGCGCCCGACGCCACGCCACCGACGAGGTGATGGCGGCCGTCCACGCGCTCTCCGGGCAGGAGCTCGCCGGTGCGTACAACGAGTCGCCGCCGACGACCACGGTCGAGCGCATCCGCCGGGCGCTCCCGCACGAGCGCCGCTGAGCCTCAGCGCGCGGACGCCTCCGGCTCGTGGGCGATGGGGAAGTTCACCGAGTTCGCGATGAAGCAGAGCCGGGAGGCCTCGGCGTGCAGCGTCTGGGCGATCGCCACCATCGACTCCTCGGCGACAGTGACGCGGGGCCGGAGGGTCACCGAGGTGAAGCGGCCGCTCTCCCCCTCCTGCAGCATCGAGCCCACCGCGTCGTCCGTGTAGCCGGTGACGACGACTCCGTTCTTGACCGCCACGTGCAGATAGGAGAGGAGGTGGCACTGCGCGAGCGCCGCGAGGAGCAGCTGCTCCGGGTTCCAGCGGTCGGCGTCGCCCCGGAAGGGCGTGTCGGCCGAGGCGAGGATGGGCGCCGGGCCCTCCGCCGTGACGGTCAGCTGGCGCCCGTACTCGCGGTAGCCGCTCGTGCCGGTGCCCCGGTCGCCCTCCCAGACGACGGACACCGCGTACTCGTGCTCGGACTTCATCGGGCTCCTCCTCGACGGCGGTGGATCAGGCCGGTCGCGCCGGTCTGGACCTCTGGACGCGGAACCCCCGCGGGTAGACTCCGAGGACCATGACAGACACGCTCGCCCCCCAGGTTCCCACGTCCGCAGTCCCCCAGGAGCGGCGCGTCGCGACCGAGATCCCCGGGCCGCGATCCCGGGCCCTGCACGAGCGCCGCCTCGCCGTCGTGCCCACCGGCGTCGGCACCGCGCTCCCCGTCTACATCGACCGCGCGCACGGCGCGATCCTGGTCGACGTCGACGGCAACAGCTTCATCGACCTCGGCGCCGGCATCGGCGTGACGACGATCGGGCACACCGACGACTCCGTCGTCGCGGCCGCCGCGGAGCAGCTCGCGCGCCTCACGCACACCCTCTTCACCGTCACTCCGTACGAGCCCTACATCCGCGTCGCGGAGCTGCTCGCCCAGCACACCCCCGGCGACTTCGCCAAGAAGACCGTCCTGGTCAACTCCGGTGCCGAGGCGGTCGAGAACGCCGTCAAGATCGCGCGCAAGCACACCGGCCGCCCCGGCGTCGCGGTGCTCGACCACGCCTACCACGGCCGCACGAACCTCACGATGGCCATGAACTTCAAGGCGCTGCCCTACGGCCTGGGCTTCGGACCCTTCGCCAGCGACGTCCACCGCGCCCCGAGCTCCTACCCGTACCACGACGGCCTGTCGGGAGCCGAGGCCGCCCAGCGCGCGATCTCGTACCTCGAGAAGACCGTCGGCGCGTCCGCCCTGGCCTGCCTCGTCGCCGAGCCCATCCAGGGCGAGGGCGGCTTCATGGTCCCCGCCGACGGCTTCCTCCCGGCACTGCAGGAGTGGTGCACGGCCAACGGCATCGTCTTCGTCGCCGACGAGATCCAGTCGGGCATGGCCCGCACCGGCGCCTGGTTCGCCAGCGAGCACCTGGGCCTCGTCCCCGACCTCGTCCTCTCGGCCAAGGGCATCGCCGGCGGCCTGCCGCTCGCGGGCGTGACGGGCCGTGCCGAGATCATGGACTCGGCGCAGGCCGGCGGACTGGGCGGCACCTTCGGCGGGAACCCCGTCGCCGCCGCCGCCGCCGTCGCGGTCTTCGAGCGCATCGAGCGCGAGGGCCTCCTCGCCGAGGCCGACCGGATCGGCGCACGCCTGGGCGCGGCGCTGCGAGGCCTGCAGGAGCGCTACGACATCATCGGCGACGTCCGCGGCATCGGCGCGATGATGGCGATGGAGCTCGTGCAGCCCGGCACCGCCGGCACCACGAAGGAGCCGAACGCCGTCGCGGTCCAGGCAATCATCGACTACGCCGCCCAGCACGGGGTCCTCGTGCTGAGCGCCGGCACCTACGGCAACGTGGTCCGCTTCCTGCCGAGCCTCGCCCTCACCGACGAGCTGCTCGACGACGCCGTGTCGGTCATCGCCGACGCGTTCGCCACCCTCTAGGCGCGATCCTCCGAAGGCCACCGCGGGCGCCGATGCGCTCCCCGGTGGCCTTCGGCGTCTCCGGGAGCGCGGGACCGGTCGGCGCATCGGGCAGGATGGGGGGATGCCAGCAGGAACCTTCACCGTCGCCGAGTCCGTCGAGCTGGCCGTCGTCGAGCGATCCGGGTTCGTCGAGTCGCGCCACGCCGGCTCCGCCGTCCTCCTCGACTCCGAGGGCCGCGTCGCCCGCAGCCTCGGCACCCCGACGGCTCCCGTCTTCCCCCGCTCCTGCCTCAAGCCGTTCCAGGCCCTTGCGGTGATGACCGCCGGAGTCGAGCTGAACGGCGCGGAGGCGGTCATCGCCACCGCGAGCCACGCCGGCATCCCCCAGCACGTGGCGCTGGTGCAGAACCTGCTCTTCCGCGCCGGCCTGGACCACACCGCCCTGCAGTGCCCGGCCGACTGGCCCGGCGACTCCGAGACCCGCGCTCAGCTGCTGCGGGCGGGCGCGACTCCGGACCCGCTCTACATGAACTGCTCGGGCAAGCACGCGGCGATGCTGCTGGCGTGCGTGCAGAACGGCTGGAGCACCGAGGACTACCTCGAGCGGACGCACCCGCTGCAGCAGCACATCGTCGACACGATCGAGCGCCTCACCGGCGAGCGCGTCGTTGCCTCGGGGATCGACGGCTGCGGAGCTCCCGTGCACGCCCTTCCTCTGACCGCGCTGGCGAAGGGCGTCTCGCGGATCGTGTCCTCCTCCCCCGCCTCACCGTTCGGCCTCTACCGCCAGGCCGGCGTCCTCACGGCCGCGATCCTCGAGAACGCGTGGGCGATCGACGGCCCGGGCCGGGACAACACCGTCGTGATCGAGCGCCTGGGCCTGGTCGCCAAGCTCGGCGCCGAGGGCGTACTCGTGATGGCCTCGCCCGACGGCACCACCGTCGCCCTGAAGATCCTCGACGGGAGCCTCCGCGCCGCGACCGTGGTCGCGCTGAAGCTCCTGGTCGAGGCGGACGCGGTGGACCGGACCGCGGCGAACGACGTGCTGGTGCGGCTGAACCCGATCGTGTCGGGCGGCGGGCGCCCGGTCGGCGCGATCCGCGCCTCCTACGTCTGACCGCACCTCCCGGCACGCCCTGAGCTACTGCTCGCGCGCGAGGCGCTTCGCCCGGGCCGCCGCGGAGACCTGCGTGATCACCACCACGAGGATCGCCAGGACGAACACCGCCGACGCGATGACGTTCGCCTCCGCCGGGATGCCGCGCGCCGCCGCGATGTAGATGTACTTCGGGAACGTGGTGACCGATCCGGAGTTGAAGTTCGTGATGATGAAGTCGTCGAAGCTCAGCGCGAACGAGAGCAGCGCCGCGGCGAGGATGCCGGGCAGCAGCAGCGGGAAGGTGATCCGCCAGAAGACCTGGTTCGGCGACGCGTAGAGGTCGCGTCCCGCCTCCTCGAGCTTCGGGTCCAGGCTCGCCACCCGCGCCTTCACGGTGACCACGACGAAGCTGATGCAGAACATCGTGTGCGCCAGCACGATCGTGACCAGCCCCTTCTCGGCGCCCACGCTGAGGAACTGCGCGGCGAGGCCGGCTCCGAGCACCACCTCCGGAGTCGCCATGGGGAGGAACAGCAGCAGGCTGATCGCCGACCGGAACCGGAAGCGGAACCGCACGAGCGCGATGGCGATCATGGTGCCGAGCGCAGTGGCCAGCACGGTGGCGATCACACCGACCAGCAGGCTGTTCCCGAAGGCGGTCATCACCTCCTCGCTGGTCCAGGCCGACACCCACTTGTCGAGGGTGAACCCGCGCCAGGCGAGGTTGCTCTTCCCCGAGTCGTTGAAGGAGAAGACGAAGGTGTACCCGATAGGGATGAGCAGGAAGAGCAGCGCCAGCGCCGTGTAGACGCCGAGCCCGAGGCCCCGGAAGCGGCGGCGGCCCCGGACCGGGGCGGGGGGCGGCGCGCCGAGCGCCTCCTGGGCGCTCGCGAGCGGACGGTCGGCCGTCGCGGTCACAGGAGGTCCTCCGTTCCACTGCGCTTCACGTAGAAGCCGACGATGACCAGGATCACGGCCATCAGCACGATCGAGAGCGCGGCGGCCGCCGGGTAGTTCTCGAGCGTGAGGAAGTTCGCCTCGATCGCGTTGCCCACCATCGAGGTCTGCGACGAGCCGAGGAAGTCCCGGCTCGCGTTGATGTAGTCGCCCGCCGCGGGGATGAACGTCAGCAGCGTGCCCGAGACGATGCCCGGCATCGACAGGGGGACCGTCACGCTCCAGAACACGGAGGCGGGGTGCGCGTAGAGATCCGACCCGGCCTCCAGGAGGCGCACGTCGAGGCGCTCGAGCGTCGTGTACAGCGGCAGCGTCATGAACGGGATGAAGTTGTAGGTGATGCCGAAGATCACGGCGATCGGCGTCCCCGTGAGGTGGCCGTCGCTCGGCAGGACCGCCACGGCCTTGAGCGCCTGCACGAGCGGGCTCTCGTCCGCGAGGATCTGCTTCCACGCCAGCGTCCGGAGCAGGAAGCTGATGAAGAAGGGCGCGATCACCAGCGTGAGGAGCAGGTTCTGCAGCAGCGGCCAGGGCCGCGCCTTCACTCCGATGAAGTAGGCCAGCGGGTAGCTGATCACCAGCGCGAGCACCGTCGCGATCAGCGCGTAGCCGAAGGAGCGGAGCACGTGCGGCCAGTAGTCGCCCATCACCACGAGGTAGTTCTGCCAGGCGAAGCCGGGGGCGTACTCGCCGATGTCCCCGTCCGGCACCTCGGCCTGGAAGGACGTGAGCACGAGCGAGATGAGCGGCGCCAGGAAGAACAGCAGCATGTAGGCGATGCCCGGCAGCAGCAGGACCAGCGCGATCGTCGACCGCCGGCGGACCGGAGCGTCCTGAGGATCCGCCTGCCCCGTGGCGAAGGCGGCGAAGGCCATGCCTACGCTCCCCCGCTGCGACCGGCCAGGAGCCCCCGGCGCTGCACGGCGATGGCGCTGGTGGAGTCGTCCGCCTCGAAGCGCGGGACCGAGCCCGGTTCGTCCGCGAGTCCGAAGCCGTGCTCGGTGCTGAAGCCGACCCACACCTCCGCTCCCTCGCCGACGACCGGCCCGAAGACCATGTTCTGCGCGAAGACGACCACCGGGCCCAGGCCCGGCATCCGGATCGTGTACTGGGTGCTGACCCCGCTGAAGGAGACGTCGACCACGCGACCGGGCCCGAGCACGTTCCGGCCGGAGTCCGCCGGCGGCTCCTGCGTCAGCAGCAGGAGCTTCTCGGGGCGGACGCCGACCGTGATCTCCCCGCTCGTGCGGGCGCAGCGGGCGACGGGCACGACGATCCGGTGCCCGCCCGCGTCGACGGTGAGTGCGCGGTCGGTGCTGCCGACCACCTCACCCGTGAAGAGGTTGGACTGGCCGAGGAAGTTCGCGACGAACGCGGTGCGCGGGAGCTCGTAGAGCTCCTCCGGCGCGCCCATCTGCTCGATCCTGCCCTTGTTCATCACCGCGACGGTGTCGGCCATCGTCATGGCCTCCTCCTGGTCGTGCGTGACGTGGAGGAAGGTGAGGCCCACCTCCTCCTGGATCGACTTGAGCTCCAGCTGCATCTGCCGGCGGAGCTTGAGGTCGAGGGCGCCGAGCGGCTCGTCGAGCAGGAGCAGGGCGGGCCGGTTGACGAGGGCGCGCGCGAGGGCGACCCGCTGCTGCTGACCACCGGAGAGCTGCGCGGGGCGGCGCTGGGCGAGGTGGTCGAGCTCGACCAGGCGGAGCGCCTCGTGCGCCTTGCCGACGGGGTCGGCGATCCTCCGCCGCTTCAGGCCGAAGGCGACGTTCTCGAGGATCGACATGTGCGGGAACAGCGCGTACGACTGGAACACGGTGTTGACGGGCCGCTGGTACGTCTTCGTCTCGGTGACGTCCCGCCCGCCGATGAGGATCCGGCCGGCGGAGGGCTCCTCGAGCCCGGCGACCAGGCGCAGCGTCGTCGTCTTGCCGCAGCCCGAGGGGCCCAGCAGGGCGAAGAAGGAGCCCGCCGGGATGGTGAGGTCCAGGGAGTCGATGGCCGTGAAGCCCGGGTACTGCTTGCTGATCCCGACCAGCTGGAGGTCGGCGCCGCTCTCGGCGAAGGTCCCGATCGCCATCAGATGCCCAGGAGCACCTTCTGGAACTCGGCCTGGTACTCCTTCTCCTCCGCGGCGGTCAGGGTCCGGAACACGTGCGCCTGCGCGAGCGTGTCCTCGTCGGGGAAGATCAGCTGGTTCTCGGCCAGCTCCGGATCGATGCTCTCCATGACGTCCTTCGCTCCATCCACGGGGGTGATGTAGTTGACCCAGGCGGCCACCTCGGCGGCGACCTCGGGCTCGTAGTAGTAGTTCATCAGGGCCTCGGCGTTGGCCTTGCGCTCGGAGCCCATCGGGACCACGAAGGTGTCGTTCCAGAGCGCGCCGCCCGAGTCGGGGAAGGCGAACTCCCACTTGTCGCCGGCCTCGGCGTTGATCAGGGTGATGTCGCCGGACCAGCAGATCGCCGCGAGGGTGTCCTCGTTCTGCAGGTCGTTGAGGTACGCGTTCCCCTTGATGTTGCGGATCTGTCCGGCGTCGACCTGCTCGCGGAAGACGTCGATCGCGTTCATGTACTCGTCGTCGCCCCAGGAACCGGCGATGTCCGTCCCCTGAGCGAGCATGATGAGCCCGATCGTGTCGCGCATCTCGCTCAGCACGCCGACGCGGCCGCGGAGCGACGGATCCCATAGCTCCTCGATGCTCGAGAGCCCGTTCGGCAGCTTCTCCCTGTTCCAGCAGATGCCCGAGAACCCCGCCTGGTACGGGAGGGAGAGCCGGCGGCCCGGATCGAAGTCGGGGTTCGCCAGCGAGGGCGTGAGGTTGGCGATGTTCGGGATGTTCGCGTGGTCGAGCTCCTGCACGTAGCCGCGGCGGACCAGGCGCGAGACCATCCACTCCGTCAGGCAGACCGTGTCGGCGCCGATGTACTGCCCGAGCGCGAGCTGGTCCTTCACCTTGCCGTAGTACGAGTTGTTGTCGTCGACGGCGACGTTGTAGGTCACCGCGATGCCCGTCTGCTCCTCGAAGCCCTGGAGCGTGGGGTGGTTCCCGTCGTCGTCCTCGTCCATGTAGGCGGGCCAGTTGTCCCACACCAGGCGCGGGTCGCCGGCCGATCCGTCGGCGGCGGCGGTCGGAGCGGCACGGGTCTGCGGGGCGCAGGCGGCCAGGGCGAGGGCACCCGCTCCGAGGCCGATCCCGCCGAGGACCGCCCGACGCGAGAGGACCGCCCGGCGCTCGCGCTCGTGCGAGCGTGCCGCGGCGACGGCCCGGCGGAGGACGGGATCCCTCGGGAGGGGACGGGTCATAGCGGGGGCTCCTGACTGCGTCGGGGCTCGTGCCTCGGGGGCCGAACGTGGGGAAATACTGGCACAGCGCTCATCCGCCTGTCACGGCGAACGGAGGAGAACGCTCATCCGGAAACATGATCGTCACGAATTCCGCACCCGGAGGCCGTGTCGACCGCCGATTCGGTCCCCGGAGGCCGTGCCGTCAGCGGGTGAGGGGCGGGCGTCCCGAGCCGCCGGCGGACCCGTCGACGCGCTCGACCGCCATCTCGACGGAGGAGAGCAGGATCCGGCTGCCGAGCTTCGCGCGGTAGCGGCGGCCGGCCTCGAGCGGGAGCGGCGCCTGGGTCGGCGCGACCAGCACGGACCCGTTGGCCGACCAGCGGTCCCTGACCCAGAGCCCGCCCTCGTCGAAGCCGAACTCGAGGTGGGTCTTGGAGAGGGATCGCGACGGATCCGGGATCGCGAGGATGTGCCGGAACGTCTCGTTGGGGTCCGGGAGCGGCTGGCGTCCGATCAGGCCGTTGCCGGTCACGATCGCGTGCTGCCCGGTCGCGAAGCTGAGGCGCACGAGCCCCTGCGAGGGCGGCGCCATCGGAGCGCCGGGGGCGGGACGCCGGTGCCGGCCGGGGGCCAGGCCCGGCAGCCAGGCACGGCGGGACGGATCGAGGACCGTCGTGTCGCCGGAGGACGAGGGGCGGGACGCACCCGTCGGGGCATGCGCCGCCACCGACGAACCGCACTCGCCGCAGAGGATCGCCCCGGGAGCGAGGTTGGAGCCACACGTGCTGCAGATCACCGAGAACGCCCTTCCGCTCACCATCGTACCCAGCGCCGGCGCGGGGAGCCCCGAGCCGGCCGAACCCGACGCGAACCGGCAGTCGCAGGACCGTCGTACGGCCGTTCGGCGCGTGCGGGCGGTCCGGCGGCACCGCCGCCGCGGCCGTCCCGTGCCGGAGCGCTGCTCGTCAGACCGGCGCGCCGGCCTCCTCGTCGCCGGCGACCGCGAGGACGTCGACGACGATCACGGTGACGTTGTCGCGCCCGCCGTTGTCCAGCGCGGCGTCGACCAGGGCGTCGGCCGCCTCCTGAGCGGAGCCGGTGCCGCTGAGCAGGTGGCCGACGCCGGCATCGGTCAGCTCCTTCGTGAGTCCGTCCGAGCAGATCAGCAGACGCGATCCGGCGAGGACGGGCACGAGCCGGTAGTCGGGGACGGGCGCCTCGTGGAAGCCGACCGCGCGGGTGATCACGTTGCTGTGCGGATGCACGTCGGCCTCGTCGCGGGAGATCAGGCCCGCGTCGACCAGCTCCTGGACGATGGAGTGGTCCACGGTGAGCTGCACGAGGGTCCCGGCGACGCTCAGGTACACGCGCGAGTCGCCGATGTTGAAGACGGACCAGTAGGGCTCTCCCCCGACCACCGTGAGCGCGATCCCGGTGACCGTGGTCCCGGTGCCGACGTCGGCCGTGTGCGACTGCCGGGCGATGTCCCCGACCGCCTCCCGAAGCGCCCGGTCGATCTCCTCCGCTCCGACGGTCGCGCCGAGCGCCGCGGTGGACAGGCGCGACACGACCGCGTCGCTGGCGACCTCTCCTGCCGCGTGCCCGCCCATCCCGTCGGCGACAGCGAAGAGCGGGCTCTTGGCGAGGTAGCTGTCCTCGTTCGCGCTGCGCACGTGGCCGGTCTCGGTGCGCGCGGCCCAGCCGAGGGTCACTTCGGCCGAGGGCGCGTCGGAGCTCCAGGCGGAGACGGGGACGGTGACGGACGCGCGGCTGCGTCCGATCTGCGTCATCGCTGCTCCTCGCATCCCCGTGGCCCGCGGCCGTCCGGTCCGACGGCCCGTGACCGCCGGCTCCAGGGGTGCCCTGCCGCCTCCCGATGGTAGTCGCTGACGGCCCTCCGCCGAGCCGGCCGCCATCGCTGTCGCCCGATGTCCGTCGCGCAGACGGGTCGACGCTCCGACCACCGGATCCGATGCCGGATCGAGCTCCGACGTGCGGATCCACTTGCCCGGGCACCCGTGGACTGCCAGAATCGCCGCATGGCCCCGTCTCGCCCGCCCTCTCAGCGTCCTGTCCAGCTCGACGAGGTGTCGAAGGCGATCATCGAGCAGCTGCAGGCCGACGGTCGGCGCTCGTACGCCGAGATCGGCAAGGCCGTGGGCCTGAGCGAGGCGGCCGTCCGGCAGCGGGTGCAGAAGCTCACCGAGTCGGGCGTCATGCAGATCGTCGCGGTGACGGATCCGATGCAGCTCGGCTTCTACCGCCAGGCGATGATCGGTGTGCGCGTCACCGGCGACACCCGCGACGTCGCGGACCGGCTCGCCTCCATCCCCGCCGTCGACTACGTCGTGCTGACGGCCGGCTCCTTCGACATCCTCGCCGAGGTCGTGTGCGAGAACGACGACGATCTGATCGCCCTGCTCAACCAGGAGATCCGGTCGCTTCCCGGCGTGCTCTCGACCGAGACCTTCGTCTATCTGAAGCTCCACAAGCAGTTCTACAACTGGGGAACGCGGTAAAAGATGACCACCGAGACAGCCTTCTCGACCTCCGGCCTCGAGTCGGGCGATCCCGTCCGCGGGACCGACGCGCCTGGGGGGACCGACGACGCCTCCCTGCAGAAGAAGGCGAAGGACCACCTCTGGATGCACTTCACCCGTCAGTCGACGATGGACTCGGGCGCGGGCGTGCCGATCATCACGCGCGGCGAGGGACACCACATCTGGGACAGCACCGGGCGCAAGTACTTCGACGGCCTGTCCGGCCTCTTCGTCGTCAATGCGGGACACGGGCGGCGCCGACTGGCGGAGGCCGCGGCGAAGCAGGCGTCCGAGCTCTCCTTCTTCCCGCTCTGGTCCTACGCGACCCCCTCGGCGATCGAGCTGGCCGACCGGCTCGCCGACCACGCGCCGGGCGACCTCAACCGGGTCTTCTTCTCGACCGGCGGCGGCGAGGCTGTGGAGACGGCTTTCAAGCTCGCCAAGCACTACTGGAAGCTGCAGGGCAAGCCGGGCAAGCACAAGGTCGTCTCGCGCTCGGTCGCGTATCACGGCACTCCCCAGGGAGCGCTCGCGATCACGGGCATCCCCGGGATGAAGTCAATGTTCGAACCGCTGGTGCCGGGCGGCTTCCGTGTCCCCAACACCAACTTCTACCGGGCTCCCGAGCACGGCGACGACCTGGAGGCGTTCGGCCTGTGGGCGGCGAACCGCATCGAGGAGATGATCGAGTTCGAGGGGCCGGACACGGTGGCCGCCGTGTTCCTGGAACCCGTGCAGAACTCGGGCGGCTGCTTCCCGCCCCCTCCCGGGTACTTCCAGAGGGTCCGCGAGATCTGCGACAAGCACGACGTGCTGCTGGTGTCCGATGAGGTGATCTGCGCGTTCGGCCGTATCGGGCACATGTTCGCCTGCCACGAGTACGGCTACGTGCCGGACATGATCACCTGCGCGAAGGGGATGACCAGCGGCTACTCCCCCATCGGCGCGACGATCGTCAGCGATCGGATCTACGAGCCCTTCCGCCACGGTCAGGTCGTCTTCCCGCACGGCTACACCTTCGGCGGCCACCCCGTCTCGGCCGCGGTCGCGCTCGAGAACCTCGACATCTTCGAGGAGGAGGGCCTGAACGAGCGCGTGCGCGAGAACTCGCCCGTCTTCCGGTCCACGCTCGAGAAGCTGCTCGACCTGCCGATCGTCGGCGACGTCCGGGGCGACGGCTACTTCTTCGGCATCGAGCTGGTGAAGGACAAGGCGACGAAGGAGACGTTCGACGAGGACGAGTCGGAGCGGCTGCTGCGCGGATTCCTCTCGAAGGGGCTCTTCGACGCGGGGCTGTACTGCCGGGCGGACGACCGCGGCGATCCCGTCGTCCAGCTCGCGCCGCCGCTCACCATCGGCCCGCGCGAGTTCGACGAGATCGAGCAGATCCTCCGGAGCGTTCTCACCGAGGCCTGGTCGCGGCTCTAGCGACCTCACGCGGCGCGCTCCCGCCGATCGGCGGCGAGTGCGGCCGCGACCCGGCGCGCACCTGCGTGGTGCGGATCGAGAGCGAAGGCCTCGTCGGCGAGCCGTCCGGCCTCGTCGGCACGGCCCTCACCGGCCAGGATCCGCGCGAGGAGGACGAGCACTCCGGCTCGCTCGCTCGCGGGTGCGACGACGGCGGCACGGCGGAGCAGCGGGGCGAGCGCTCCCGCCGCGCCGGGGTCACCGCTCCGCGCCGACCGCAGCACGCGGTCCGCACCGCGGCTGCGCTGCACGGCCACGACGAGCGCAGCCAGGCCCGCAGGCCGGACCTCGGGATCGGGACCGGTGAGAGCTCGCCGGACGAGGTCGTCGACGCCGTGCAACAGCACGTCGGGTAGTTCGGCCCGCGGGTGGCGGTCGAGGAGACGGTCGACCGCGGCGGCCACCGCTCGCGGGTCGTCCCGGTCGCCGGCCTCGAGCCCGTCGTCGCGGCCGGACGACGGGAGCACGGCGACGCGGAGGGCGAGGCCGGGGAGCCGGCGCGCACGCTCCTCGAGGGCGGCGACGAGTCCCTCGCACGACTCCGGACCCGCCTCGCCGGGATGCACCAGCGCGAGTGCTCGCTGCACCCGCCCGAACCGGCCGAGCGCACCGAGGCTGGCCCGCGCGATCAGGGACGGATCCGCCCCCGACAGCTCGAAGCGGAGCGAGCCGCTCGGCGCGCCGGCCCGGAACGGGACGAGCACGAGGCTCGCCTCGGCCGCACCCCGCCGGGACCCGTGAGCGGCGTGGAACAGGGCGGCGTCGTCGGGTGAGGCCGGGACACGCGAGGCGGGAGCGGGGTGGGGGAAGAGCGCTGAGGAGGTCATGCTGCGATCCTGCCGACCACCGCACCCGGCGGGAGCGACGGTCCTCCGGGATCATCGGAAGGATCTCGAGACCGCCGCCTGTGGAGGGAGAGATCCCATCGACACCGAATCGCAGTCGCACGGATGGCGCCCTCCGGCCAGGAATCCCTCCACGGGGACCGATCGGCCGAGTTCTGCACCGGTGTCCGATTCCCGCCGGTCGGTGGGGAGTCCCGCGGATACTCTCGACGCATGAGAACGACTCCCCTTCACGTCCGACGGACGACGAGCCCCCTCGGCCGCATCGAGGTGGGCAGCGACGGCGATGCGATCGTCTCGCTCGCCATCGAGCAGGCCGGTCTGCTCCCGCACGAGCACCTCCCGGAGTCGGACCTTCCGGTACTCCTGAGGGCCGTCGAGCAGCTGGACGAGTACTTCGACGGGACCCGCCGCTCTTTCGATCTGCCGGTCGCTCTGCGCGGCACGCCCTTCCAGCTCGAGATCTGGCAGCGGCTCCAGGCTCTGGGCTTCGGGGAGATCACCTCCTACGGCGCACTGGGCACGGCCGCCGGTCGCCCCCGAGCGGGCCGGCCGATCGGCGGAGCGGTCGGTGCGAACCCGGTGCCGATCATCGTGGGCTGCCACCGCGTCCTCGCGAGCGACGGACGGATCACCGGCTTCAGCGCGGGCGAGGGCGTCGCCACGAAAGCCTGGCTTCTCGATCACGAGGGGATCGCCCACCGATGAGCACGGCCGACGGACTCGTCGAGGGAGAGGACGGCCTGGTCCGCTGCGCCTGGAGCGGCGCGGATCCGGAGTACCGCCGCTACCACGACGAGGAATGGGGCACCCCGCTGCACGGAGATCGCCCGCTGTTCGAGAAGATCTCCCTCGAGGCGTTCCAGTCCGGCCTCTCCTGGATCACGATCCTCCGCAAGCGGCCGAGGTTCCGCGAGGCCTTCGACGGCTTCGATCCGGCCCGGGTCGCCCGGTACGACGACACCGATGTCGAGCGGCTGATGGAGGACAGCGGCATCATCCGGAACCGCGCGAAGGTCATAGCCACCCGAGACAACGCCCGGGCCGTGCTCGCGCTCCTCGAGCAGAGAGGCGAGGGCGCGCTCGACGAGCTCGTGTGGTCCTTCCACGATCCGGACGTCGAGGACCGGGTGGTCCGAGCCGCCGACGTCCCTGCGACGACGCCCGGGTCGACGGCGCTCGCGCGAGCGCTGAAGGCCGCGGGGCTCCGCTTCGTCGGACCGACCACCGCGTACGCGCTGATGCAGTCGGCCGGAGTCGTCGACGATCACCTCACCGGCTGCTGGCGCCGACGCTGACGCCTACGACTCCGGCACGACGAGGTCGAGCTCTCCCGTGTGCCGGTTCTCGGCGAGCAGGAACCCGCGCCCGGCCGCCCACGCCGAGAGCTCGCCGAGTGACTCCGTCGCCACCCGGTCCTCCGCCAGCGCCCTGACGAAGCGCCCCTTGCCCTGCTTGTTGAAGTGGTTCAGCGACCGGAGGGCGCCGTCGGCCCCGCGCGAGCGGACGCGGACGAAGAACCGCCCCTCGCCCGAGGGAACCGGTCCGAGCGCCGCGTACGCCTCGCTCCGCAGATCGAGGACGAGCCCGTCGAGCGCGCTCAGCACCCGCCCGGCCTCCGCTGCCCACCAGCGCTTGAGCGGCCTCCCCGGGACACGGGAGTCGTGGGACAGACGGTAGGCAGGGATCAGGTCGAGGGCGCGGATCGGCCCCCAGAGCGCGGACTGCACGATCGCCGTCCGACCGAGCACCTCCCGTGCACCGGGATCGAGGCTGCGCGCGTCGAGCGCATCGAAGAGCACCCCGTCGAAGCGGTCGACCGCGGGGAGGCCTGCCGCGGTCGCGAGCGCCGCGTTGCGATCGATCTCGCCGAGCTGACGCGGACCGAGCTTCAGCGCCCGGGCCGAGAGCTCGCGGTCCCCGGCCAGCGCGATCAGCGCCTCCGCCAGCTCGCGCCGCTTCGGGTGGAGCTCGGGGAAGGCGAGCGACTCGAGCACGAACGGCTCGTCGCCGCCGTCGCGCTTCGTCTCGGACGGTGGCAGCAGGAAGTGCACAGGACTCCTTCGGAGAAGAGGGACGGGCGGCACGACGAAGGGGCCGGACGATCGCGATGATCGTCCGGCCCCTCCGTGCCGCGGTGAGCGGCGGTGTACTAGACCAGCGATGCCTGACGGGCGACCACGGTCACCACGTCGTTCTCGACGGACAGGAAGCCGTCGTCGGCCTGCGCGGTGAGACGCGTGCCGTCCAGGGCCGTGACGCGCACCTCGCCGGTGGCGAGGATCGCGAGCATCGGCTCGTGGCCGGCGAGGATGCCGATCTCGCCCTCGACGGTGCGAGCCGTGAGCTGCTTCGCCTCTCCGGACCACACCTCGGCGTTCGCGGACACGACGCTGACCTTCAGGGTCCCGGCCATGATCAGCCGTTCTCCTTCTGGATCTGGGTCCACTTCTCCTCGACGTCCGAGATCGAGCCGACGTTGAAGAACGCCTGCTCGGCCACGTGGTCGAACTCGCCCTTGGTGATCGCGTCGAACGACTCGATCGTGTCCTTCAGCGGGACGGTCGATCCCTCGACACCGGTGAACTTCTTCGCCATGTAGGTGTTCTGCGAGAGGAACTGCTGGATCCGGCGCGCACGCGACACCGTGATCTTGTCCTCCTCCGACAGCTCGTCGACACCGAGGATCGCGATGATCTCCTGCAGCTCCTTGTTCTTCTGCAGGATCTGCTTCACGTTCGTCGCCACACGGTAGTGGTCGGCGCCCAGGTAGCGGGGGTCGAGGATTCGCGAGGTGGACGTGAGCGGGTCGACGGCCGGGTAGAGGCCCTTCGACGCGATCTCACGGGAGAGCTCGGTGGTCGCGTCGAGGTGGGCGAAGGTGGTCGCCGGCGCCGGGTCGGTGTAGTCGTCGGCGGGGACGTAGATCGCCTGCAGCGAGGTGATCGAGTGTCCGCGCGTCGAGGTGATGCGCTCCTGGAGCACACCCATCTCGTCGGCGAGGTTCGGCTGGTAGCCCACCGCGGAGGGCATGCGGCCCAGCAGGGTCGACACCTCCGAGCCGGCCTGCGTGAAGCGGAAGATGTTGTCGATGAAGAGCAGCACGTCCTGCTTCTGCACATCGCGGAAGTACTCCGCCATGGTCAGTGCCGACAGGGCGACGCGCAGACGCGTTCCCGGCGGCTCGTCCATCTGGCCGAAGACGAGAGCGGTCTTGTCGAAGACGCCCGCCTCCTCCATCTCGGCGATGAGGTCGTTGCCCTCACGGGTGCGCTCGCCGACGCCGGCGAACACGGACACTCCACCGTGGTCCTGCGCGACGCGCTGGATCATCTCCTGGATGAGGACGGTCTTGCCGACGCCCGCTCCGCCGAACAGGCCGATCTTGCCGCCCTGCACGTACGGAGTGAGCAGGTCGATGACCTTGATGCCGGTCTCGAACAGCTCGGTCTTGGACTCGAGCTGGTCGAACTGCGGGGGCTTGCGGTGGATCGGCCAGCGCTCGGTGATCTCGAACGACTCTCCGTTGATCTTCCCGTCGGCGTCGGCGTTGAGCACCTCGCCGATCACGTTGAAGACCTTGCCCTTGGTCACGTCGCCGACCGGGACCGAGATCGGCAGGCCGGTGTCGTGGACCTCCTGGCCGCGGACGAGTCCGTCGGTGGGGTTCAGGGAGATGGCCCGGACGAGGTCGTCGCCCAGGTGCTGCGCGACCTCGAAGGTCAGCTTGCTCGAGACGCCCTCGACCTCGACGTGCGTGTAGAGCGCGTTGTAGACCTCGGGGATCGCGTCGTGGGGGAACTCGATGTCAACGACGGGGCCGGTGACGCGGGCGATGCGGCCGATGGCCCCGCCCGACGTCCCGGTCGCCGCCTCAGGTGCGGTCAGTGTCATTGCTACTTCCTTCTGTGGTCTCACCGCTCCCGGAGGGCGGAGTCGAAACTGTGTGGAGCGGAGCCCTCTTACTTGGAGGAGGACAGGGCGTCGGCGCCGCCGACGATCTCGGCGATCTGCTGCGTGATCTCGGTCTGGCGGGCGTTGTTGGCGAGACGGGTGTAGGTCTTGATCAGCGTGTCCGCGTTGTCGCTCGCCGACTTCATGGCCTTCTGGCGTGCCGCGTGCTCCGAGGCCGCCGACTGCAGCATCGCGTTGAAGATGCGGCTCTCGACGTACACGGGCAGGAGGCGGTCGAGGACCGTCTCGGGGTCGGGCTCGAACTCGTAGAGCGGGTACAGCTCGCTGTTCTGCTCCTCGGCGCCCTCGACGACCTCGAGCGGCAGCAGCCGGACGACGGTCGGCTGCTGGGTGACCATGCTGACGAAGCGGTTGTAGACGAGGTGGATCTCGTCCACGCCGCCCTCCTCGTCATCGAGGTTGTACGACTCGACGACCGCGTCCGCGATCTCCTTCGCCGTCTCGAACACGGGCTGGTCGGTGCCGCCCGTCCAGACGCGGACGCTGGCCCGCTTCCGGAACGAGAAGTACGCGTTCGCCTTGCGGCCGACCAGGTAGAAGACGACCTCCTTGCCCTCGCTGCGCAGCAGCGCGGCCAGCTCCTCGGCCTCCTTGAGCACGCTCGAGGAGAACGCGCCGGCGAGGCCGCGGTCGGAGGTGAAGATCACGATCGCGGCCGTGTCCAGCTTCTCGCGCTCGGTCGTGAGCGGGTGCTCCACGTTCGAGTAGGTCGCGACAGCGGACACGGCGCGCGTGATCGCGTTCGAGTACGGCGCCGCGGCAGCGACGCGGTTCTGCGCCTTCTGGATGCGCGAGGCCGAGATCAGCTCCATGGCCCGAGTGATCTTCTTGGTCGTCTGGGCCGAGCGGATCTTCGACCGGTAGACCCGGAGTTGCGCTCCCATGTGTCTCCTGTTGTCCTAAAAGTGGCGAATCGACGGGGTGCCGCTGGTCAGCGACGGCCCTTGACGATCTTCTCCTGGCCGACCTCGTCGGCCGCGATGGCCTGATGCTCCTCGCGCCCGACCGAGGCGAGCGGCTTGCCCTCACCGGTCTGGAACTCCAGCTTGAAGCCGTCGACGGCACGGTTGAGCTCGGCGACGGTGTCGTCGGAGAGCACGTTGGTGTCGCGGAGGGTGTTCAGCACCTGGGTGTTGCGGCCCAGGTAGTCCAGGAGCTCGCGCTCGAAGCGCAGCACGTCGGGGACCGGAACCTCGTCGAGCTTGCCGTTCGTTCCGGCCCAGATCGAGACGACCTGCTCCTCGACGGGGTACGGCGAGTACTGCGGCTGCTTGAGCAGCTCGGTGAGGCGGGCGCCGCGGGCGAGCTGACGGCGCGAGGCGGCGTCGAGGTCGGAGGCGAACATCGCGAAGGCCTCGAGCGAGCGGTACTGCGCCAGCTCGAGCTTCAGCGTGCCGGAGACCTTCTTGATCGACTTGACCTGCGCGTCGCCGCCGACCCGCGAGACCGAGATGCCCACGTCGACCGCGGGACGCTGGTTGGCGTTGAAGAGGTCGGACTGGAGGAAGATCTGGCCGTCGGTGATCGAGATCACGTTGGTCGGGATGTAGGCCGAGACGTCGTTCGCCTTGGTCTCGATGATCGGGAGACCGGTCATCGAGCCGGCGCCGAGCTCGTCGGACAGCTTCGCGCAGCGCTCCAGCAGACGGGAGTGCAGGTAGAAGACGTCACCCGGGTACGCCTCGCGTCCCGGCGGGCGGCGCAGGAGGAGCGACACGGCGCGGTAGGCCTCGGCCTGCTTCGACAGGTCGTCGAAGATGATCAGGACGTGCTTGCCGCCGTACATCCAGTGCTGGCCGATGGCCGAGCCGGTGTAGGGGGCGAGGTACTTGAAGCCGGCGGGGTCGGAGGCGGGGGACGCGACGATGGTCGTGTACTCCATCGCTCCGGCGTCCTCGAGCGCGCCCTTCACCGAGGCGATGGTCGAGCCCTTCTGGCCGATGGCGACGTAGATGCAGCGGACCTGCTTGTTCGTGTCGCCCGACTCCCAGTTGGCCTTCTGGTTGATGATCGTGTCGATCGCGATGGCCGTCTTGCCGGTCTGGCGGTCGCCGATGATGAGCTGGCGCTGGCCGCGGCCGACCGGGATCATCGCGTCGATGGCCTTGATGCCGGTCTGCAGCGGCTCGTGGACCGACTTGCGCGACATGACGCCGGGAGCCTGGAGCTCGAGGGCGCGGCGGCCCTCGGAGGCGATCTCGCCGAGTCCGTCGATCGGGTTGCCGAGCGGGTCGACGACGCGGCCGAGGTAGCCGTCGCCGACGGGGACCGAGAGGACCTCGCCGGTGCGGGTGACCTCCATGCCCTCCTCGATGCCGGAGAACTCGCCGAGGACGACGACGCCGATCTCGTTCTCGTCGAGGTTCTGGGCCAGGCCCAGGACACCGTTGGAGAAGCGGATGAGCTCGTTGGCCATGACGCCGGGGAGGCCCTCGACGTGGGCGATGCCGTCGGCGGCGTCGATGACGTAGCCGACCTCGGTGGTGGAGGCCTTGCCCGGCTCGTACGACGAGACGAAGTCCTTCAGCGCGTCGCGGATCTCATCCGGGCTGATGGTGATATCTGCCATGGGAATTCCTATTCGTTGGGTCCGTGCGAGCCGAAGAGGTCGTCGGGGCCTGACCTGGATGGTGCGGGGGTCGAGGGCAGTGCCCTCTGAGGATACGTGCGCCCGTCAGGACGCGAGCTGGAGCTTCAGGTCGGACAGCCGTGCGGAGACGGTTCCGTCGATGACCTCGTCGCCGACGTGCAGGCGCATCCCGCCCAGGAGGGAGGGATCGACCACGACGTTGACGGAGACCGGTCGGCTGTACTGGCGCGTGAGCGCCGAGCGGAGCCGGTCGAGCTGCTCGGGGGCGATCGGTGCGGCGACCGAGACCGTGGCGAGGATGAACCCGCCCTGGTCGGCGACCACGCCTGCTGCGAAGCGGACGAGCTCCGGGATGCGGCGACCGCGCGGGTGCGCGATCAGCTGCCGGAGGATCGCCAGCGTCTCGGCCGCGGCCTTGCCCTCGAGGAGGCGCTGCACGAGCGCGACCTTCGAGTCGGCGGCGGCGAGCTTGCTGCCGAGCGCGAGCTCGAGCTGGGCGTCGGAGGCGACGACCTCGCCGAAGGAGTGGAGCTCCTTCTCGAGGTTGACGCCCTCCGGAGCGGACGACGCGATCGCGCGGACCCCGACCTCCTCGACCCCGGCGACCATGTCGCTCGGGCTCGACCAGCGGTGGCCGACGATCACGGTGAGCAGGCGCTTGGCCGGCTCGCCGAAAGGACCGAACACGCGGGCGACGAGAGCCTGCTTGCTGCTCGAGTCGGCGCTCGGGTCGGCGAGGGCCGCGCGCAGCTGCGCCTGGCCGTCGATGACCCGTGCGGCCTCGAAGAGCTGCTGGGCCGTGTCGAGGGACGCCTGACCGGCGAGGGCGGAGAGCTCCGCCTTCGCCGATGCGAGTGCCTGCCTGGACGCGCTGCCCATCAGTTGTTCGCCTTCTCCGAGGCCTCGAGGTCGGCGAGGAAGCGGTCCACGATCGCGGACGCCTTCGCGTCGTCGTTGAGGCTCTCGCCGATCACGCCGGAGGCGAGGTCGATGGCGAGGGTTCCGACTTCGGAGCGGAGCGAGACCACGGCGGCCTGACGGTCCGCCTCGATCTGGGCGTGCGCGTTGTGGAGGATGCGCTCGGCCTCGACCTGCGCCTGCTCCTTCTTCGCCGCCACGATCGCGTTGCCGTCGGCGTTCGCCTTCTCACGGATCGCTCCGGCCTCGGCGCGGGCCTCGGCCAGCTGGGCGGTGTACTTCTCGAGGGCGGCCTCGGCCTGTCGCTGGGCCTCGTCGGCCTTCGCGATGTTCCCCTCGATCGCGGCGGAGCGCGCGTCGAGCATCTTCTGCAGGCGCGGCAGGACCAGCCTCCAGAAGAAGAACAGCAGGATGAGGAAGATCACCCCCGACCAGAAGAAGTCGTAGAACTCCGGGATCAGAATGACCGCGGGGACGTCACCTTCTTCCGCAGCGATGTTCACAGCGGTGCTGAACACGACTACGCCGCGAAGATGAAGTAGGTGGCGAGGCCGATGAGCGCGAGCACCTCGGTGAACGCGATGCCGAGGAACATCGTGGTCTGGAGGCGGCCCGCCATCTCGGGCTGGCGCGCCATGGCCTCGACGGTCTTGCCCGCGACGATGCCGACACCGATGCCGGGGCCGATCGCTGCGAGGCCGTAACCGACCGTCGCGATGTTGCCGGTGAGTTCGGCGAGAACGGTGACTGAGTCCACGAGTGGGTCCTTTCAGTGGGGTGATCGTGAGAACGGGCGGGAGCCCGTGAGTAGTGGGGTCAGTGCTCCTCGGCGACGGCCAACTGGATGTAGACCGCAGCGAGGAGGGTGAAGATGTAGGCCTGCAGCACGGCGACGAGGAGCTCGAAGAGCGTGAACGCACCGCCGAAGGCGAAGGTCACGACGCCGAAGAGCTTGAAGCCCGGGTCGATCTGGGAGCTGAAGAGGAAGAACTGCGTGGCCGAGAAGCACAGCACCAGCAGGAGGTGGCCGACGATCATGTTCATCACAAGCCGCAGTGCGAGCGAGAGCGGACGGATGATGAACGTCTGCAGCAGCTCGATCGGCGTGAGGATGAAGTAGATCAGGAACGGCGCTCCGGGCGGGAACAGGGCGTTCTTGAAGAAGCCCATCCCCCGGTCCTTGATGCCCGCGTAGATGAACGTCACGTAGGCGACCAGGCCGAGGAAGAGCGGCATGCCCACCACGGAGGTGCCCGCGATGTTCAGGAACGGGACGATGCCGGTCAGGTTCATCGAGATGATCGCGAAGAAGATCGTCACGAGGATCGGGAGGAACCGGCGCGCGTCCTTCTCGCCGAGGATGTCCTTGGCGATGGTGACGCGGACGAAGTCGAACGCGAGCTCGACGACGTTCTGGAAGCGGCCGGGGACGAGGCGCAGCTTGCGCGTCCCGAGCCAGAAGAACAGCATCAGTGCGATGACCGCGATGAAGCGGACCAGCATGACGCGGTTGATCTCGAAAGGGGTTCCCTCGAAGAGGAAACCAGGCGGGAAGAACTCGGAGATCGACGGGGTGTGGAAGTCACTCTCACCGGTCGAGGACGAGACCAACAGGGTCACAGCGTTAGCAAACAGCGCTAGCTCCTGGAATTCGGGGCGTGGCACGTTGCAGCCGACCGAATCGAATCATTCGGACGCAACGCTCTCGCGACGACGAAAGGTGGGGTTTTCCGCTCGGACGGCGATCGTGCTCGACGACCGCCATCAACGATGAGACGATCTGAGGACACGTTCGCCTGCGGGATTCGTCCCTACTGTAGCAACAGAACGGCCTGAGAGCCGAATCGTGGTCCTCTCAGGAACCGTTCGGCTCGTCCTCATCGAGCGATGTCGCTGACGTTCGGCATGCGCGAGCGCGAGACGACGAGGACGTCGATCACCAGGGACCCCAGGACGGCGACGATGATCGTGACGAACATCGCGATGCTGTTCAGCCACGGCTGATCGCGCAGGACCAGGGCGGCGATCACGAACAGCACGAACTTGGCGAGCCACGTGCCGAGGACGACGGCGAAGAACCCGCCGATGTCGAGGCGGTTGGCGACGAGGATGCTCGCGGCGGTGAGGAGCACCATCACGCCGCCGACGATCGCGCCGAGGAGGGCTCCGATCGCGCCCTCTCCCCCGGCGGCGATCCCGCCGACGACGGTGCCGAGAACGGCCAGGGCGAGCACGAAGAGGCCGCCCACGACCAGCGCGCGGCGCAGGACGGGGACGGACGCGGGCTGCGGACGGGGGGTGGCCGGGGAGGCTCCGGTCATGATGCTTCCTTCCGCGCCGTGGTCGGCGCTGTCGTGTCCCGGTCGATCGGGAGTCCGGCCGGCGGACGGAGCAGCTCCGTCGAGGACGCGCGGTCGAGGGGGTCGAGGACGGGTGAGGCCTCCGCGGACTGCGCCGCCGCCTCGAGCCGCTTGCGGCGGCTGAGCGGGGCGAGCGTGACGACGGTGCAGAGCAGCAGACCGACTCCGAGGAAGACGAGCGGGACCCACAGCACGTCGACCACGAACATCAGCAGGCAGCTGACGGCGACGACGGCGGTCCACGCGTAGAAGATCAGCACGGCGTGCAGGTGGGAGTGCCCCATGTCGAGCAGGCGGTGGTGCAGGTGCTTCCGGTCGGCGCTGAACGGCGACTTTCCCGCGCGCAGGCGCCTGATCACGGCGAGGCCGAAGTCCATCAGCGGCACCACGAGGATCGCGAACGGCAGGATGATCGGGATGAACGCGGGCAGGAGCTCCTTCGCCGCGAGCTGGGCCGGGTCGATCTGGCCGGTGACCGCGATCGCCGAGGTGGCCATCAGCATCCCGATCAGCAGTGCGCCGCTGTCGCCCATGAACATCCGCGCCGGACGCCAGTTGATGGGGAGGAATCCGGCGCAGGCGCCGACGAGCAGGACCGCGATGAGCGAGGCCAGGTTGAAGTAGTCGGTGGGCGAGGTCTGCTGCACCAGCAGGTAGCTGTAGAGGAAGAAGACCCCGTTGGCGATCAGGGCGACGCCCGCCACGAGGCCGTCGAGGCCGTCGATGAAGTTGAGAGCGTTGGTGACCAGGACTATCGCGAGCACGGTGATGATCAGCGACATCCACGGCGAGCCGACGGTCAGGCCGCCGATCGGCAGGGAGACGATCTGCACGCCCTTCCAGGCGATCAGGCCGGCGGCGATCAGCTGACCGGCCAGCTTCGTGGTCCAGTCCAGGTCCCAGATGTCGTCGGCGACGCCGATGAGGACGATGAGCAGGCTCGCGCCGAGGATCGCGAGGATCGGCTCGGGATTGGCGAACACCAGCCGGAAGTAGGGCAGCTGGGAGGCGATGCCGAAGCCGACGAGGATCCCGAGGAACATCGCGATGCCGCCCAGGCGGGGGGTCGGCCGCGTGTGCATGTCCCTGACGCGGATCTTCGGGTAGAGCCGGTACTTCAGGCTCAGCTTCCAGATGACCCACGACAGCGCTCCGGTCACGAGCGCGACCGCGAGCGAGACGAGGGCGAAGGTGATCACCGGTTACTCACCCGGAGCGGCGTCGGTGCGGGCGGCGCCGGTGCCGGTGTTGGGCGTCGGCGCGTTCGTGCTCGACGAGCCCGTGTCCGGCGCATCGGCGGAATCGACGGGAGCGGAGTCGTCCTGCAGGCGGGCGCCGGAGGCCCAGTCGGGGCGCGCTGTCGGGGTCCGCTCGAAGGCGTACGGGTCGCTGCCGGTCGCGGTCTCGGCGGGCTCCTGCTGGTCCCCGGCCTGCGCCGCGCCGACCGTGGAGGCGTCCGGCTCCGACGTCTCGGCGCGGGGCGCGTCCGGATCCGGCAGCAGGTCGCCGACGACCTCGCGGATCCGCTCGGCCGACACGACGCCCTGGCGCAGGATGCGCAGGGTGCCGCCCTCGAAGCTCAGCGCTGTCGCGTCGACGATCGTGGAGGACTCGCTGGCGCCCGCGGGGCGGTCGCTGTAGCGCGATCCGGCGGCGCCGGCGTCGAGATAGACGTCGACGGAGTCGCCGAGCTGGTCGAACGCCTCCTGTGCGGTCGTGGCCGAGGGCTGCCCGGTGCGGTTGGCGGAGGAGACCGCCAGCGGGCCGGTCTCGGCGAGGAGCTCGATCGTGACCGGGTTGTCCGGCATGCGCAGCGCCACGGTCCCGCGCGTCTCGCCCAGGTCCCAGACGAGTGAGGGCTGGGCGTGCAGGACGATGGTGAGCCCGCCGGGCCAGAACTCGCGCGCGAGGTCACGCACCGCCTCCGGCACGTTCTCGGCGAGGGCGTCGAGGGCGGCCACGTCCCCGATCAGGACGGGCGGCGGCGACTGCCTCGTCCGTCCCTTCGCGTCGAGCAGGCGCTGGACCGCGGCGGCGTCGAACGCGTTGGCCGCGACGCCGTAGACGGTGTCGGTGGGGATCACCACGAGCTCGCCGCGGCCGATGGCCGTCCGCGCGAGACGGGTGCCGGTCAGGAGGTCCGTGTCGACGGAGCAGTCGTAGATGCGTGCCATAACGGGTCGATGATACCGGCGCGGTCCGTGTCCGGACCGGCTGCGGCGCGGCGGTCGCGTCAGCGCCGCCCGAGGCCGGGGCTCGGCGGCCGTCGCAGCGGCGCCCGACCCGCGCCGGCCGAGGCCGCCGGAGCGCTTCCGTGAGGCACTCGGCCCGGCGTGGCGGGCGCCTCCGCCGACAGGACGCCCACGAGCGCCACGGAGACGGCGAGCGTCGCGAGCGAGTGCTGATCGCCGAACCATGTGGTGTTGTCGGCCATCCCGTGCAGGAACGTCCAGAGTACGGCGACGGCGAGCGCCCCGACGGCGACGGCCTCGTTCCGGGCGACCCGGAGGAGCAGGCGCACGACGGCGACGGTGGCGAGGAGGAGGAACGCGAGGACGGGGAGCGCGATCAGGAGCCCGCCGTTGGTCCACGCGGTGACGAGGAGGTTGTGAGGCGGGCGCGGCTCGCTGTGCTGGGTGAACTGCGACCCGCGCGCCAGCCACAGCTCCTGCCATCCGCCGTACCCCAGCCCCAGCAGCCAGTTGTCGGGGAACGCACTCGCAGCCAGGCGCAGGAAGTCGCCGCGGGCCCCGAGCGTGAGCAGGCCCGCCTCCGCCAGCTGAGGGAAGGACACGGCGACGGCGTACACGGCCGTGATCCCGGAGGGGATGGTGATCATCCAGGCGACCGGACCGAGGCTGCGTCCCTTGAGTCCGCGGATCGCGGCGACCAGCAGGGGCAGGACGATCGCGAGGACGATCGCGGTCTTGGACAGCGTGAAGAGGGCGCCGACCAGCCCGGCGACGGCGACGAGCAGGAGGAGCCTCCCCCGCTGCCGTCTCCAGACGGCGAAGGCCAGCGCGCCGGTCGTGGCCATGTACATCGAGGCGATGTTGCCGTTGAGGAAGAACCCTCCCGACTTCTCCTGCAGGACGTTGTTGAAGGACGTCGTGAAGATGTCCCGCACGTAGGTGTCGGAGAACAGCACCGCGTCCGGCCACCGGAGGTAGGCGGTCTCCTGCACGGGATCGAGCTGGAAGAGGATCGTGAGCGTCACCTGGAGGAGGAACACGGGCGCCGCCCAGTTGAGGGCGCGGCCGACGACACGCCAGGCGCCGTCGCCGAGCCCGCGGACGGCCAGGTACGGAGTGAGGAAGGAGACGACGGAGACCACGTCGCGCAGCGCGGCCGCGCGTGCTCCGGAGTAGGTGAGCGCGAAGAGGGTGCCGGCGATCACGAGGAGGACCACGACCACGAACCGGTCGATCCGCCCGCCGCGCAGCCGCGCCACGGAGTACGGAAGGAAGAGCAGGCTCCAGGCGACCGGAGCGGTGACGGGGCCCAGGGTGTAGAGCTGCACGACGCTCAGCGCCAGGAGCACCGCGAGGAAGACGAGGACGATCCGCTCGTGCCGCCGCTGAGCGGGATCCGCCGGCGCGCGCGACGGCCGCCCGCGGGTCTCCGTAGCGTCGGTGACGCGGGTCGCGGCGATGACGGAGGGACGAGAGGCGGTCGGGCGGCGGAGGAGGGCGTCGTCGGCGTGGCGACCCATGTCAGAGCCGTTCCGCGGAGGTGCCGGTGGCGGCCTCCGTCTGGCGGAGCGGAGGAGCGGCGCGCCGATTCCGGGACGACGGGCCGACCTCTCGCGGCGGGAGGGTCGTCCGCGGGCGCCGGTCCGGGGCGGGAGGCGGATCGAGCAGCACGGGAGAGGCGGTGGCGTCGGCGGACGCGGGCGGGAGAGGGGATGCAGGTGGCATGTCGCGCCGACACTAATCGCGCGGCACGAGCCTCGACGGGCTTGGCGCGGAACGTCGATCCGCGTGCGCGCGGCGGCCCCGCGCCTCAGCCACGGGGGTCTGCCAGCAGCTCGTCCGCGCGGCGGGCGATGCCCGGCCAGCCGAAGTCCGCCGCTCGGCGCCGCGACGCCGCAGCGACCTCCGCGCGTCGCCGGGGATCGCGCAGCGAGGCGATGAGGGCGGGGAGCTCCGCGAGGACGGCGTCCGCGACCTCCTCCTCCGTGCCCGGTGGGACGAGGACGGATCCGTCGACCACTCCGTCGGAGGTGCGCAGGATCTCGGGGAGGCCTCCGCGCTCGACCGTCACGACGGGGATCCCCCGCGAGAGCGCCTCCACCACCACCATCCCGAACGGCTCGTTCCAGCGGCAGGGGTAGAGCAGGAGCGCCGAGGAGCCGAACAGCTCCAGCAGGTCCTCGTGCCGGAGGAACGGGAGCCGGCGCACGGCGCCGGGCAGGGTGGCGACCGCCTCGTCGAGCGCTCGGACGTACGGGGTGGGCGTCGCATCGTCCCCGAGGCCCGATGCGCCGGCGATGACCAGTCGCAGATCGGCGCCGTGCTCGGTCCGCATCCGCCTCACGATCTCGACGGCCTCGCGGGCTCCCTTCTCGGCCACCAGTCGCCCGGCGAAGACCGCCTCCGCAGTCCCGCCGAGCGGCGCCGGCGGGACCTCGGGCGGAGGGACGACCCCGTTGTACAGGACGGCTGTGGTGATCAGGCCGTACCGGTCGACCGCTCGGGCGCGCAGGAACTCGCTGCAGAAGATCCACTCGTCGACCGCGTCGAGGTAGCGCCGGGCCGCGGCGGGATCGGGCGGCAGGTGATCGAGCAGGTCGTTGTGCAGGTGTGCGACGATCCGCCCCCGGTAGCCCAGGCGGCGCAGGCGCACGGCGTAGCGGGGGCGGTTGTGGATCCAGACCGTCGGGACACGGCGCAGCGACGGAGCGAGCACCAGCAGCCAGAAGCGCCCGCCGAAGGACAGCCGGCGCAGCTCGGCGCCGGGGTCGCTGTCGCGTCGATGCGCCAGGAGGAGTGCCGCGCGCCGCTGGACCGCGTAGATCCGCCGGTACAGACGATGGGGCCTGACGTCCACGCCCGGTGACGCCGACGACCACGGCGCGTGCACGGCGATCCGGAGCGAGGACCGGGACACCGTCTCGCGGACCCAGGTCGCCACGGCTCCCCCGCTGCCGTCGAAGCGCTCCTCGGCGGCCAGCACCACGGCGACCTCGACCGGGGCGGCGGCGCCGGGCCGGAACCGGGCGGGCAGTCGTGACAGGACGAGCGATCGCGCCTCGGCGATGTCGCGCCCCGGCGCCAGGAGGGCGGTCGCTCCCAGCACGAGGCCCGCGAGCGCCAGCTCCACCGGGAGCAGCCGCAGGGGCGCGCCCTCGGGGAGGATGCGGAGCAGAAGCAGCACGATCGCCATCGGTGCGGCGAGCAGCGGCCCCGCCGCGCACGCGCGCAGGAACGCACCGAGGCGCACTCCGAGCACCACCCGCAGCACGGCGCAGGTGACGGCGAAGCCGAGAGCGCTCGAGAGCAGCAGCCCGCCGATCAAGCCGTCGAGTCCGAACAGCACTCCCCCGCCGACGATCATCGGGACCGTGATCGCGGTCTTCACGATGTTCACGACCAGCCCGAACCGCACCCGGTCCATCGCCATCAGGATGAAGCCGACCGGATTGCCGATCGCCCGCACCGCGCCCACCACCGTCAGTGCGCTCGTCATGCCCGCGATCCAGCCCCAGCCGGGTCCGTAGAACAGTCGCACGATCTCCTCGGAGCGCAGCGCCACCAAGATCAGCGGCGGGATGCTCGCCATGCTGAGCACCGCGGTGACGCGGAGGTGGTTCCGCGCGACGCGCTCGCGGTCGTGCTGGATCGAGGAGAACACCGGGAACATCACTCGCGTCACGATCGGGTTGACCCTCGCGGGGAGGTTCACGGCGAGGTTGTATCCCAGGGTGTACCCGCCCAGCTGGGCCGGTCCGAGCAGGCGGCCGATCGCGAGCGAGCCGGCGTTCGACCCCAGGTAGTTGACGATGCCGTCGAGGGTCTGGAAGACGCCGAAGGAGAGGAAGCGGGCGGTCTCGCGGATCCGGAACCGGAACCGCAGCCGGAACCAGCGGCGGGCCTGCACGAGGGCGAGCACGGAGCGCAGAGCCGCGGTCGCGACGAGCCCCCACGCGTAGGAGAGCGCCCCCGCGCCCGAGACCGCGAGGCAGACCGTCACGGCGAAGCCGCCGACGAGAGCGATCGTCTCGGACACGGCGACCGCTCGGAACCGGATCCCCTTCTCGAGCACCGCTCTCGGCACCTGCCCGGCTGCGCTGCCCACGAACACGAGCGAGGCGACGGTGAGGACCGGCGCCGCGGCGGCGGACCCGAGCAGGGAGGCGATCGGTGCGGCGCCCAGGAGGACGGCGACGGTGACCAGGAGCCCGACGGAGAGGTTGAGCCAGAAGACCGACGAGAGCTCGAAGCTGGTCGCCCGCCGGCGCTGGATGATCGCCTGGGCGACCCCCATGCCGAGGAAGATGTCGACGAACGCGTTGAGCAGGGCGACGATCGCGATGATCCCCATCTCGGAGGGGTCCAGCAGTCTCGCCAGGAGCGCGAACTGCCCGAGCTGCACGACGAGCGCGACGGCGAACGAGACCGCCGTCCAGGCGGTCGCGTCGACGGTGCTCCGGCGCAGGCTCACCTCTCCCGCCCGGCGGAGGCCGGACGGAGGCCAGGTCGCGGATCGTCGGCGCGGTGCTCGGCGCGGCTCATCCGCGATCTCCGTCCGTCGTCGACGCTGACCGCCCGGCCGTCCGGTCGTAGAGGTCCTCGAGGTCGCGGATCCGCTCGGCGAGGTCGAACGAGGCGAGCACGCGCTCCCGCCCGGCCGCGCCCATCCGCGTCGCGCGGTCCGGGTCCCGGAGCAGGGCGGCGAGCGCCCCGGTCAGGCCGGGCACGTCCCCCTCCGGGACGAGCAGCCCGGTGACGCCGTCCTGGACCGCCTCCGGGACGCCGCCGTGGCGGTACGAGACGACAGGGACGCCTGCGAGCGCGGCCTCGAGGAAGACCATGCCGAAGCCCTCGGAGTCGCCTGTCGCCGCGGTCCGCGACGGTGCGCAGAAGACCGCGGCGCCGGCGAGGAGGCGAGCGACCTCGGCGGGGGGCAGGGAGCCGGTGAAGGTCACCCGCAGGCGCAGCCGCGCCGCCTGCTCGACGAGTGCCTCCCGCAGGTGGCCGTCGCCGACGACGGTCAGGGGGACGTCGCGGATCGGTCCGGGGAGGGCGGCGACCGCCTCGAGCAGATCCGGGACGCCCTTCTTGTCGGTGAGGCGTCCGACGAAGACGATTCCCGCGCGCTCCGCAGCCGGTGCGGCCTCGGGGCGGGAGGTCGGGACGCCGATGTAGCCCACTCCAGTGCGCCGCGGGTCCGCCCCCAGGCGCAGGAGCCCGTCGGTGATGAAGCGGGAGACCCCGATCACCGCGTGCGCGGTGCGGAAGACGGCGCGGGCCTCGAGGGCGCGGTGAGCGCGGGCGAGGGGTCGGAGCAGGCGCGGAGCTCCGGTCGCGAGCGGCCAGCTGGTCACGTCGTAGCCGTGCCCCGTCACGACGAGCGGGAGGCGCCTCCTCCGTGCATATCGCGCGATGGAGACGGCGTCGATGAGGAAGTGCGCATGGATGAGGGCGGGCCGGTGCTCATCGACGATCGCGTCGAGCCGTCGTGACACTCCGAACCACCGCAGGAGGAGGGACCGCCGCCCGCGAGGGGTGATCGGATCGTGCAGGACGATGTCCGTGCGGTCGTGGAGGACGCCCGAGCCGGTGCGCTCGAGGCCCACTCCGAGGGCGCGCCAGCGCTCGAGTCCGTGCATCTGATTGCGGACGAACGTCTCGGAGTCCTGCAGCCACGCGCGCTTCCAGACCAGGACCAGCGGCCTCTCGCCGGCGACGCCGCCCGCGTGCTCAGCGGACGGCACGGCGCACCCGGTAGCGGAGGGCCGCGACCACGCTCGGCAGCACCCGCACGGCGTCGCCCAGATAGCGCCGCCAGAGCCTGCCGGGCTCCCGGCTGAGCCGGTGCGCCCACTCGAGGCCGAGGCGCTGCACCACGAGCGGCGCCCGCGGGATCTCGCCGGCGAGGAAGTCCACGGCGGCGCCGACGCCGAGGCACACCGCTCCCGTGCCGCCGACGGTGAGCAGGCGCTCGCGGACCTCCTCCTGCTTGGGGGAGCCGAGGCAGAGCGCGACGATGCGGACGTCGGCCGTGCGCAGAGTCGAGGAGAGGCGGGCGAGGTAGGCGTCGTCCGCGAGCTCGGCCGGCTCCGGCGAGACGACGACCGGAACCTGGAGCCCGGCGAAGCGCTGCTGCAGCTCGGCGGCTGCGCGATCGCCGACTCCGGGGCGTCCGCCGATGAGAGCGACCGGCGCACCCTCGAGCGCCGCACGGCGGCAGACCTCGGTGAAGAGGTCGATGCCCGTCACGCGGCTCGCCGTGCGGTGGCCGTACGAGCGGGCCAGCCAGACCAGAGGCGCCCCGTCGAGCACCACGAGGGACGCCCGGCCGTAGTACCGCCGGAACTCGCCGGAGTGCTTCCAGCGCACGAAGTGGTCGGTGTTCGGCGTGACGACCAGCTCGTCGCGGCCGCTCCGGGACAGCTCGAGCACGGCCTCCGCCGCCTCGTCGAGCGTGGTGATGCTGGCCGGCATCCGCTCGATGCGGCCGGTGATGTAGGAGGTCATGCCGGTGCTCCTCGGGGGTCGGTGCGGGAGGGAGGGAACGGAGCTGGTGTGCGGAAGGGGCCGGTCGCGGCCGCCTGCACGGGGACGGTCACGTCGTCCACCGGGTGCTCCTCCGATCGGAGAGCCGGCGGCGGGTGTCGTGCACGGCGTAGAGGATCCGGCTGAGCGCCGTGAAGGCGGCGGGGACGCGCTTGAGCACCAGCCCCAGGACGAGCAGCCGCGGCGACCGCGCGGAGCGGAGCACGCGGACGTCGCGCAGCGCCTCGGACCCGAGCCGGACGCCGGTCTCGACGAGCGCCGCGTCGGAGTTCTGGCGGATCGGGGTGAGCGCGACGGGGACGGCGTAGAACCAGGTCGTGAACCAGTCCGACAGCGGGCGCGGCACCTCCTCGAACGTTCGGGCGAGCGCCGCGCGCATCTCCTCGGCGCAGACCAGGAGGTTCCGGAGGTCCGGGTCGCGCCGACGGGTGATCGAGGACGCCGTGTGGACGTAGGAGTAGAGGATCTCCGGCACGAAGAGCACCCGTTCCGACGCCTGGACCGCCCGCAGCACGCCGACGAAGTCGGACTGGGAGCTCAAGCGCGGGAAGAGCTCCTCCTGCAGGACGGCGCGGCGGAAGAGCTTGTTCCAGAGGAAGCCGTGCAGGCGCCCGGACGCCATCCGCTCGAGAGCGAGTTCGGACGAGACCAGTTCGCGCCGGTCGAGCCCGTCGATCACGCGTCCGGAGGTCGACTGCCGGGTGCGGTAGAGCGCCCGGCAGACGACGACGTCGGCCGCCGTCCGCTCGGCCTCGGCGGTGAGGGTCCGGAGGATCTCCGTGTCCCATTCGTCGTCGACGTCCACGAACCAGACGAACTCGGAGTCGATGCCGTCGAGGGCGCGGTTCCGGGCGGCAGCGACGCCGCCGTTCTGCTCGAGGAGCAGGACCCGGGCGTCCTCGCGTCCCTCGGCCCACTTCTCGAGCACCTCCGCCGTGCCGTCCGAGGACGCGTCGTCGACGAGGACGACCCGCATCCCCGGTCCGAGAGTGAGTGCGAGCCGCGCGAGGAAGCCGTCGAGCCGGGCGATCGCGTTGTAGCAGGGAGCCACGACGGTCACCGAGTGCACGCCCCCGCTCACCGTCGGCCCCCGAGCTCGCGGTAGGCGGCGACGACGGGTCCGAAGACGGCGTCGGGTGAGGCGGCCTCGTCCACCCACGCCTTCGCGCGGTCGGCCTGCATCAGGAGCCCCTCGGGTCGCTCCAGAGCGGCGGCGAGGAGCTCGGCGATCCGCTCCCCGTCGGCGTCGGCGGGGAGCAGGAGGCCCCGACCGTCGGCGAGCAGCTCGCCCACACCGCCGACGTCGGTCGCCACGACCGGGCGACGGCGGGCCATCGCCTCCAGCATCACGAGCGGAGTCCCCTCCCACCGCGAGGTCGACAGGAGGAGGTGCGCCGCGTCCAGCGCTCCGGTCACGTCCGCCGACGGACCGGCGAAGTCGACCACTCCGGCTCCCCGGGCGCGCTCGCGCAGCACCGGCAGCATCGGACCGTCGCCGAGCCAGGTGCCGGTGACGGGCCGGACCCGGGCGAGGGCCTCGACGGCCGCGAGGAAGCGGACCGGGTCCTTCTGCTCCGCGAGCCGCCCGATGCCGAGGACGCGGACGACCGGCTCGGCGAGTTCCGGCGCGAGCGCGGGCTCCGCGGTGACGTTCGCCGGGGCGTTGCCGGTGACCACGACGCGCTCCTGCGGGCGGCCGTAGCCCTCGACGACCATCCGCCCCACGGAGGCGGAGACGGCGAACACCCGCCGGGAGCGGAAGGAGAGCGCTCGCCTGTCGATCCCGGGCAGCTCGGTGTGCGCGTGCTCGACCACGGGGACACCGAGCGCGGCGCCGACGAGGAGGGCCAGCAGAGCCTCGCGGCGCTGGTGGGCGTGCAGGACGTGCGGGCGGAACCGGCGGACGGCGAGAGCGAGCTCGCGGAGATCGGCCGCGAAGCCCTGTCCGGGTCTCGGCACCACGAAGACGGGCGACTCCTGCGCGGCGCGGTCGCTGAGCGGCCCGGGACGCCCCCAGTAGGCGGTCTCGCAGCCGTGCTCGCGGCTCCACGCGCCCAGGGAGAGGGCCACACGCTGCGCTCCGCCGTCCTCGAAGGAGTCGAGGACGTGCAGGATCCGCAGGGATCGGGAACGGGCGGCCCTCATGAGAGCGCCCCGTCGGGAACCGCGCCCGGGAAGCGGACGTCGAGTTCGGCCAGGACGGCGTCGACGTCGCGGCCCATCGTCCCGCGGTCGACGTCGTAGTGATCGGCGAGGAGGTCGACGACCTCGTCCCGGGGCCGGCGCTGCCGGATCACGGCCTCGAAGACCGAGGCGGCGCTCAGCGAGAGCACGATCGGGGGCACCGACGGGCGGGACAGGTCGAGCACGTAGACCTGACGGTCCGTGCGCTCGACGGCGAAGCGCTGGGCCGGCGGCGCGCTGCCACCCTGCGCCTCGGCGGAGCCCTCCACCGGATGCACGGCGCTCGCCGCGGGGTCGGACGAGGCCGGGAGGTCGCTCACCGGCGCCGTGGCCACCGCGATCGCCTCGAACGAGGACGCCGGGCCCTGCTCCTCGCTGCGGCCGCTCAGCGCCACCCGGGCGAAACCGGTGAGGGCGGAGGGGAGGCCTCGGAGCGCCCGCAGGGTCCGCTCCCCCCGGAGCCGGAGCCGACGCCGGACCGTCGTCGCCTCGGGATGGCTCGCCTCGAGATCCGCGCGGGTGGGGAAGGCGGCTCTCAGCAGCAGGCCTCCCTTCAGGCGCCAGGGAGCGGACGCCACGGCGTGCAGCCAGTTGAAGGTGTGCCGGTCGGAGCTGCGGCGCACGTCCCAGAGAGTCTGGGCGTGCCGGTAGCGCTCCTCGGGCGCGGAGGGGACTCCCCAGGAGGTGAGGAGCTCCGTCATCGGCGTCTGCGCGCCGAGCTCGACGGCCGCGTCGCGGATCGCCTCGCGCTCCTCGCTCGGAAGGCCGGCGCCGTGCGCCTTCAGAACCGCCAGCGCCGTGGTCGCCGAAGCGGAGCGCGCGCTGCGCAGCTGGTGCAGGGCGTGCAGCACGAGGTGGTGCGCGCGCCCGGGGATCCGCAGGGTCTCGTCGCTCAGCGGCAGATCCTCGGCGGCCGCCCAGAGGCGGTCGAAGACGATCCGCTCCTCCTCGAAGGCACCCGGGAAGGAGCGGTGGACGTCGACGTCGCACGGCCACGAGGGGTGGACGAGCGTGATCGAGTGGTCGACGAAGAGCGTCCAGCTGAGAGCCTCGGCGCGGCGGCGCCAGCCCATCGAGGCGAGCAGCCCGAGAGCCTCGTCGAAGCGCTCGGGGTCGACCCAGAGGTCGACGTCGGCCGACGTCATCGGCGCGCGGATCCCCTGGCGGTGCAGACCCTCGCCCTTCACCACGAGGCTGCGGACGCCGTGCGTCCGCAGGGTGTACTGCACCAGCACGGCGGCCAGGCGCAGGGCGACGGCGTTCGGCAGCATCGCGTCGGCGGAGGCGCCGACAGCCGGGACCGGTTCAGGCGACACGGACGCGTCCCTCCGCGAGGGCGAGGATCTCCTCGGCCGCGACGGACCACGGGCGCTCCCGCGCGAGCTCGGCGGCTCCCCGGGAGAGAGCCGTCCACTCGCGCCGGAGCCGGTGGAGGGCGTCCTCGTACTCCTCGCGCGTCGCGTCGTCGGAGAGGACCACGCCCGCCCCCGCCGCGCAGAGATCGGCCAGGACGCTCGACTCGATCGCGAGGACCGGCAGCCCGCTCGCCAGCGCGTCGAGTCCGGCGGCCGCGCCGGTCGTCGACGGCGTCAGGTGGGCGTACACGTGGGAGTGGCGGAGCACCTCGACGACGCCGTCGCGGTCCTGCTCGCCGACGGAGCGCAGCCCCGACGCGAGGTCGTCGGCGATGCCGCCGCCGTCGTCGATCACGGTGACGTACTCGGTGCCGTCCAGCCGGGCGAGGAGATCGAGCCGCTCGGCGCCCCGGTCGAGACCGAATGCTCCCACGGCGGCGAAGCGGAGGGGCCCGTCGGGGGCGGACGGTGTCGGGAACGACGCGTCCGGCAGGCCCAGGGGCACGACCGTTCCCGCGAGGGCGGACGCGAGCCGCTCCGTCGGGGTGACGACGACAGCACCGCGGCGCTCCTCCTCGAACCGGAGGCGCGGGAGCGCCGGGAGGTCGTCGGCCAGGAGGACGGTCGTCGGAGCGAGCCCGGCGAGCTCCACGGCCGTCCCCGGGAGAGCCACCACGAGGTCGGGCCGCTCCGGGGCGAGCAGTCGGCGGGCCCGGCGCGTGACGACGGCGAGCCCGACGGACCCGGCGCCCCTCCGGCTGGCGGGCTCGAGGAAGCGGGCGAGCACGCTGGTGCGGAGCTCCGCCCCGCTGAACCCCTCCGGGTCACCGGTCACCACGACCACGCGGTGTCCCTGGCGGCGCCAGGCGCGCTCGAGCGGAGCCGCGTGCCAGGCATCGAGGGCGACGATCCCGATGGTCAGCACGGGCGGACTCCCCCCGTCAGGGGGAATCGGCGGCAGGGACCGGGAGACGTAAGGAGCGCGGAGTCCCGCTGGTCGATGACCTCGTGCACAGGGCGGTACCTCTCTCCGTCGCGGCAGGCGGAGCCGCGGACGTCGGAGAAGTTATCCCCGTGCCCGGCGGCCTCCGAGTGGGAGGCGCGATACGGACGCGGAGGCGGCGTGCGCGCCGCTCACGGAGTCGGATCGCGTCGGCAGCGGTCGCTCGACCGTCAGTCCCCGCCACGGGTTCCGCGCCCGCTGCACCGGCATGCGGAGGCACCGAGGCGCCGCCGATAGAGTCGGCTCCGTGACCCTCTCCCCGCAGATCTTCACGCTCCCCTCGGCGGTGCAGCGGACCCCCGCCGCCGCTCCTCACCCGGGGCTGCTCCGATGAGGGGCATCGTCCTCGCGGGTGGTTCGGGGTCGCGGTTGTGGCCGATCACCAAGGGCATCTCGAAGCAGCTGATGCCGATCTACGACAAGCCGATGATCTACTACCCGCTGTCGACGCTGATGATGGCCGGGATCGACGAGGTCCTCGTGATCACGACCCCCGAGTACAACGACCAGTTCCGCGCCCTGCTGGGCGACGGGTCGAGCCTGGGCATGCGGATCGAGTACGCCGTGCAGCCCTCCCCCGACGGGCTCGCGCAGGCGTTCCTGATCGGCGAGGAGTTCATCGGCGACGAGTCCGTCGCCCTGGTCCTGGGTGACAACATCTTCCACGGCACCGCCCTGGGCACCGCCCTCGCGGCGAACACCACGATCGAGGGCGCCGTCATCTTCGCCTACCAGGTCGCCGACCCGCGCGCCTACGGCGTCGTCGAGTTCGACGAGCACTTCCGAGCCGTCTCCATCGAGGAGAAGCCCGAGCAGCCGCGCAGCAACTACGCCGTGCCCGGCCTCTACTTCTACGACAACGACGTCGTGGCGATCGCGAAGACGATCACGCCCTCGGCCCGCGGCGAGCTCGAGATCTCGACGATCAACGAGCGCTACCTCGAGGCGGGGCGGCTGAACGTCCAGGTCCTCGACCGGGGAACGGCCTGGCTCGACACCGGGACCTTCGATTCCATGATCGAGGCGACCGAGTTCGTGCGCGTGATCGAGCAGAGGCAGGGATTCAAGATCGGCTGCATCGAGGAGATCGCCTGGCGCAACTCCTGGATCGACGACGCCCGCCTCGCCGAGCTCGCCGCACCGCTGGTCAAGAGCGGATACGGCGCCTACCTCCACCGCCTGCTCAGCCTCGAAGGCGTGAACGCGGGCCGCTGAGCCCGGCCTCCCCCGACCTTCCCGACCTCCAGGAGAACCCGTGCGGATCCTCGTCACCGGCGGTGCCGGCTTCATCGGCAGCAACTTCGTCCACCTCACCCTGCGCGAGCGTCCCGACGCGCGGATCACCGTGCTCGACAAGCTCACCTACGCAGGCAGCCGCGACTCCCTCGCCCCCGTCGCCGACCGAGTGCGGCTGGTCGAGGGCGACGTCGCCGACGCCGAGCTGGTGGACCGGCTGGTCGCCGACGCGGATCTGGTGGTCCATTTCGCCGCGGAGTCGCACAACGACAACTCCCTGCACGACCCGACGCCCTTCCTCGCGACGAACGTCATCGGCACCTTCGCGCTCCTGCAGGCAATGCGCGCGCACGACGTGCGGTACCACCACATCTCGACGGACGAGGTGTACGGCGACCTCGAGCTCGAGGACCCCGCGCGCTTCACCGAGCACACCCCCTACAACCCCTCCAGCCCCTACTCCTCGACCAAGGCAGCCAGCGACCTCCTCGTGCGCGCCTGGGTGCGCTCCTTCGGCGTGCGCGCCACGATCTCCAACTGCTCCAACAACTACGGCCCCTACCAGCACGTCGAGAAGTTCATCCCCCGCCAGATCACCAACGCCATCGACGGCATCCGCCCCAAGCTCTACGGCACCGGCGCCAACGTCCGCGACTGGATCCACGTCGACGACCACAACACCGGCGTCTGGGCCATCATCGACCGCGGCGAGATCGGCGAGACCTACCTCATCGGCGCCGACGGCGAGAAGAGCAACCTCGACGTCGTCACCCGCATCCTCACCGCCTTCGGACAACCCGAGGACGCCTTCGACCACGTCACCGACCGCGCCGGACACGACCTCCGCTACGCCATCGACTCCACCCGCCTGCGCACCGAACTCGACTGGCGCCCCCGCTACACCGACTTCGACGCCGGACTCGCCGCCACCATCGACTGGTACCGCGCCAACGAGGACTGGTGGCGCCCCGCAAAGGCCGCCACCGAGGAGAAGTACTCCGCTCAGGCCTGAGGCGGCCCGCCGCGGGGATCAGTGCGGGCCGACTCCGGTCGACACCCGGCCGGAGGGCCGCGGAGAGTCGCACGGGCCGGGCGTCCGCTTCGCGCGGGACCGACCGGACAGGACGATGCGGAGCAGCTGCAGCGGCTCGAGGAGGTAGCGGGCCGCGAGGCGGCGCGGGTCGCGCGCCAGGCGGAACAGCCACTCCACGCCCAGGGCGCCCATCCACCGCGGGGCGAGCGCCTGCGTGCCGGCGATGTAGTCGAGGCAGCCCCCCACGTTCGCGAACGCCGCCCGCGGGGCGAGGTCCCGGTTCTCCAGGATCCAGCGCTCCTGGCGGGGCATGCCCATCCCGACCAGGACGAGATCGGCACGGGCGAGCGACTCGGCGAGCGGCCGCTCGTCGCCTATGCCGTGCCACTGCTGGTCGAATCCGTCGTACGCGAGCCAGGTCATCCGGGACGTGCGGGCGGCGACCGCCTCCGCCGCTTTGGCCGAGGACTCCGGCGTGCCGCCCACGGCGACCACCACCAGAGGCTCGTCGTTCTCGATCAGCGGGAACAGCCAGTCGGTGCTGCCGATGCGGTGCTGCGGAGTCAGAGGCGAGTCGACCGCCGTTCCTCGGGCGAGCGCCAGGATCGGCCAGCCGTCGATCAGCACGGTGTCGGCCTTCTCGCAGAACCGGCGGAAGTGCTCGTCGGTCTGCGCCATGTAGAGCCCGTGCAGATTGAGGTTCCCGATGATGCGGCCGCGGTGCTCGCCGGCGAGGATCTCGGCGATCATCTCCGGAGCGGTCCGGGCGTCCACATGACCGAGGTCGAAGGGGAGCGCAGTGCGCGCAGCGGCTGTCATGCGGTCTCCTTCACGGAGGTGACGATGGTCTCGACGCGGCGGGCCCACGAGTGCTCGGCCCAGACGTCGCGCTGACGGTCGGCGGCGACCCGGGAGAGCTCCGGCAGCGAGCGGACGCTCTCGGTGAGGACACTGCGCAGGTCCTCCTCTCCTGCCGAGTCGTAGCAGACGACGGGATAGCCCTCGCGCTGGAGGCCCGCCGTCACGTCGTGCCGGCTCGCGACCACCGGCTTGCCCGCGGCGAGGTACTCCCAGAGCTTCAGCGGGGAGAAGTAGCTGCCGTTGGCGCTGGAGTGTCCGGCGAAGCAGAGGTCGACGCCGGCGAGGAAGGCAGGGACGTCATCGGGGTGCACCCGTCCGCGGAAGGTGACACGATCCGCGAGGCCGAGCTCGTGGACCTGCCTCTCCAGGTCGGCGCGGACCGGTCCGTCGCCGGCGATGTCGAGGTGGACCTCGCCCAGGTCCTCCGAGGCCAGCAGTTCGACCAGCGAGGAGACGTTCTGCCACGGGTAGAGCGTGCCGAGGAACCCGATCCTCGGGGTGCGGGTCCCGTCCACGATCTCTGCGGGGCGGTGCACGGTGTGGTCGACGCCGTTGGCGACGACGAGGATGCGCTCCCGGGGGATGCCGTACCGGGCGGTGAGCTGGTCGGCGAGGGCGTCCGTGACGGCGACGATCAGATCGGCGCGGCGGAGAGTGCGTCCCTCCATCCACTCGGCGAGCGCGCGGCTGGTGGTCGCCCGTCGCTCGCTGGTCGCCTCGACGGCGAGGAGGGCGTTGACCTCCAGGACCCAGACGGCCCCGGTGGCGCGACGGGCGAGGGAGCCGAGCTCCTGGAAGAGCGCGTACCGCTCGTAGGCGAAGTCGGCGGTCGACCCGGAGACCCGGCGCTTCAGCTGGAAGCGCGAGCGCACCCGGGAGACCAGCCGGAAGACGTCGGTCGCCACGATGGACAGGCGCGAGCCGGACATGCGGCTCTCCGACCCCTGCCCGTGCACCGCCTCCGGCATCGCGTCGCCGACGATGAAGCGCTCGACCCGGACGCCGCTCTGCTCCAAGCCGTTGATCACGCCGAGAATGTGCGAGCGCGGGCCCAGACTCTCGGTGGAGGGCTTGGTCGACAGGCGCGGAGCGCCGGATAGATACAGTGCTTTCACGGGGCGAGGGTCTCCAGACGGATCACTTGACGGTAACACCGGGGAATTCGGGACCGAGACCGGTACGGCTACCCGTTGGGGGGTCATGACGGCGAGAATCGTTCACCTCGCCCGCGAACCCGTTCGATTAGCCTTCACCTCGGTTCGTCGAGTATTACAGACAGTGCGGGACGAGGGCATGACACCCGTTCGTCCGACCGACAATCGTCGGATTCCCGAATGGGACTCCATATCCTGAACACTTCGAAAGGGAATGACGCGTGACCGATCCGGCCCCGAAGAGGAATACCGTCCGAGTCCTCCTCTCCGTCGCTCCGCCGGACGGAACCACACGATTCGTCGACCAGGTGACGCGCTTCGCTCCAGAGGATATCGACTTCTCCTTCTTCTCCTGGAGAAAGGCTTTGATCGGCAGATGGGACGTGTTCCACGTCCACTGGCCGGAATTCCTGATGAGAGGGAGATCGAAGCCGATAGCCGCGGCGCGGACGGCATTGTTCGCGCTCTTTATCGCTCGATCGTCGCTCTCTCGGGGAAAAGTGGTCCGCACTCTGCACAATCTCGAGCCGCACGCCCCCGGGGGTCGCATCGAGACGGTGCTCCTGTCCGCTCTCGAGCGCCGCACGGACCTCTTCGTGACCCTGACGGGGGTGACGCCGGTGCCGGGGAGTGCACGCTCCGTCCTCATCCCGCACGGCCACTACCGGGACGTGCTCCCGCTCGAGCACAGCGCCCCGATGCAACCGGGACGCCTGCTGTACTTCGGCCGCATCGAGCCCTACAAGAACGTCGAGCGCCTGGTCGAGGTCTTCCGGGAGCTGGACGATCCGGAGCTCGTCCTCGGCGTCGTCGGCAAGGCGCCCGCCGCCCTCGCCGAGCGGATCGCCCGGGCCGCTTCCCTCGACGCCCGGGTCACGACGCGCTTCGGCTTCGTGCCGGACGAGGAGATGGTCGCCGAGATGACCTCGTCGCAGCTGGTGATCCTCCCCTACACCGAGATGCACAACTCGGGCATCCTGCTGGTCGCGCTGTCGCTCGGCCGCCCCGTCCTCGTGCCGCGCACCCCGGCGAACGTCCTGCTCGCCGACGAGGTCGGGCAGGAGTGGGTGCGCATGTTCGACGGCGGGATCGACCGCGACGACCTGCTCGCCGCCGTCCGTGCGACCGCCGATCTCCCCGCATCGGGACCCGTCCTCGCGGGACGCGACTGGAGCGCCGTCGGCGCGTCCTACGCCCGCGCCTACCACCTCGCGGTCGACGCCCCCGTCGCTCGTGCCCGCCGAACAAGAGGGACCTCATGAGCACCCGCATCTTCGTCAACCCGAGCGGCCAGAAGGAGAACCTGGGCGACTCGGTGCTCCGCCGGGCGTACCTCGACGCACTGCGCGATCAAGGACAGCTGCACGTCTACGCCGGCACCCACTCCGCGTACATCTCGGGCCTGGGCCTGTCCACGGAGGACGTGGTCTACCACTCCCGCTCGAGCTGGCTCCGTGCCGCCCTCGCCGTCGGCCCGCGCGGCTCCCGCATGGGCTTCGCGCTGAACGCGGGCGAATGGGTCCTCGATCGCCGCTTCCTCGTCAACTCCGCCTGGCAGACGGCGCTGCTGACCCGCTCGCGCCTCGGCGGCGGCCGCCCCGTCGCGCTCGGCATCGCGCTGCGGCGGGACCAGGGATCCCTCCCCCGCCGGTGGTTCCGACGCATGCTCTCCCTGACCGGGACGATCAGCTGGCGCGACCCCGACAGCCGTGCCGATCTGGGCGTCGGGACCGTCGCTCCGGACTGGGCCTTCGCGCTGGGCAGCGCGCCCGAGCGGTTCCGTCCCGCGGATCAGCGCCGCACGATCGCCGTCGCGCTGAGGGGAGACCGTCCGGCCCCGACCGCGGTCTGGCTCGGGACGGTGCGCGCACTCGCCCGCTCGCTCGACGCCCGCGTAGTCGTCGTCGATCAGATGCAGGAGGACGAGCAGCGCTGCGGCGAGCTCGCCCGTGACCTGGACGGCACCGTCCTGAGCTGGGACGCCTCCGTCTCGCACGCCGACCACGAGGAGCGGGTGCGCGAGCTCTACCGCGACTGCGCCGCGGTCGTCAGCGACCGGATCCACGCCCTCATCCTCGGGATGACCGAGGGCGCCGTCCCGATCGGCTTCACCACGAGCGACCCGGAGAAGGTGCGCCGCACGTTCGCCGCAGTCACGACCTTGCCGGTTGCCTTCGCTGAGAAGGACGTCACCGGCGAGGCCGACGCCGTGGAGCGGGCGCAGGCCCTGCTCGGTCAGAGGGACCGGCTCCTGGCCGACCTCGCCGTGGGGCGGGAGCGCCTCGCCGGGCTCCGCAGGTCGCTGACCCTCTGACCGCCGGGGCGCCCGGGCCGGGCGCCCTCCGCGACGTCGGCGACCTCAGCGTCGGCGGATCGCCAGGACGGTCCGCTGGAGGAGCCGCGCGTCCTCCCGGTAGGCCCGGAGGAGGAGGACGGCGAGCCCGGCGATCGCCAGGTCGATCGCGCCCACGATCAGCAGCTGCCCCAGGGCGCCGAGCCCGGCGGTCAGTGCCAGCGCGGGCAGCGAGACGACGACGATCGCGACACCGAGCGCGAGCGGACGGCAGGCCTGCAGGAGGAGCGCCCTCACGTCGATGCCGGCGCGCGGCACCGCGAAGAACGAGAGCACCACCCAGTTCAGGACGAGGCCGGCGGTGCTGCCGATCGCGACGCCGATCGGCCCCCACACCACTCCGATCGCCATGAAGACGACCATGAGCGAGCGCGAGACGATGCTGAACCGCAGCTGGAGCCCGGTCAGCGCCTTCGCCAGGAACACCCAGTAGTAGACGAACCCGAGCGCCTGGAAGACGCCGCCGATCGCGAGGATCCGGAAGATCGTCTTCGAGTCGTCCCAGCCGGGGCCGAGCGCGATCTCGATGATCGGGTCGGCGAGCGCGGCTGCCGCGAAGAAGACTCCGCCCATGACGTAGGCGAGCACGAGCTGGGCCCGCTGCACGTACCGCTCGAACTCCGGGCTGTCCTTCATCCGCGAGAGCACGGGGAAGGCGACCCTGGTCATGGGCGCGGCGATCTGCTGGAGCGGCATCCGGAAGATCTGGTAGGCGCGGTCGTAGACGCCCAGCGCGCCGGCTCCCCAGACCCGGCCGATCAACACGCTGTCGGCGTTGCCGCTGATGTAGTTGACCAGCTGCACCCCGACCGTGTTCGCGCCGAAGCCGAGGAACGCGCGCATGCCCTGCGTGCGCGAGGGCAGGCCGGGCAGCCAGCCGGCACCGATCACCAGGACGACCAGGGTCGTGACCGCGACCAGCAGCTGCTGGGCGACGAGGGCCCAGTAGCCCGCTCCCGACAGCGCGAGCAGGACCGCGCCCGTGGAGGCGACGAGCTGCGCCAGCACATCGGAGGCGGCGAGCCAGCGGAACCGGAAGCGGCGGGAGACCTCGGCCTTGAACTGGGCCGTGACGGAGTTGACCACGAACACCGCGGACAGCGCCTGGCAGACCGGGACGAGCTCGTCGCGCCCGTAGAACGCAGCGATCGGCACTGCGAGCAGGAACACGATCCCGCCCAGCACCAGCCCGAGGAGGACGTTGATCCAGAGCAGGTTGTTGCGCTGGGCGTCGGTCACGTCGCTGGACTGGATCGACGCCATGGAGAGCCCGAAGTCGCCGAGGAGCGTCGCGACTCCGGCGATGGCCAGCACCATGGAGACCACTCCGTAGTCGTCCGGGCTCAGAAGCCGCGCGAGGACCGCGAGCGCGCCCAGCTGCAGGACGAAGCGGATCCACTGCCCGCCGAGCGTGGCAGCGGCGCCGCGGGCGGCGTCACCGGCGATCGTCACCGCGCAGCCTCGACGACGCTCCCCCAGAGATCGCGCGGGAAGGCCTCGAGCAGCGCGTCCGGACGCCAGTCCAGGGGCGGCTCGCCCCCCGCCTGGATCGCCTCGGCGACGGTCGCGGCCGGAGTGAAGCCCGCGCGTCCGGAGCCCTCGTAGTAGTCCCGGTACTTGAAATCGGGCTCGCTCGCCGAGGCCACGAGCCGAGCCGGGATCCCGAGCGACTCCGCCACGACGATCGCGTGCAGGGACGAACCGACGACGAGGTCGCTCGCCGCGATCGCGCCCAGCACCTCGAGGACGGGGCGCGTCGGCTCGACGAGGCCGTCCTCCGCCCGCGGGGCGGTCCCGTCGGCGCGCATCCGACGGAGATCGTTCAAGTTGGGGAGGACGGTCACCCGGCGGTCGGGGGTGTTGCGGCGCAGCTCGTCGCGACCCCAGAGGGTGCCGACGAGCAGGCCCGGGTCGCCGTAGACCTCGGGGACGGCGATGCCCCGGGCACGGAGGAAGCCGCGGGTCAGAGGACCGCGGACGGCCCGGACGTCGAGGTCGGTGAAATCGAACCGTGCGTCCAGCGATTTGCCGTTCGCCCCGATGCCCCACAGGGTGTCCCCGTCGCGGGCGAGCTTGAGGATCGACCCCACGGCGAGCAGTCGGCGGCGCTCGGGCGCGGAGCCGGGCGAGATCCCCTCGCGCTGCAGGATCCGCTCCACGATCATCGGGCCGAGCAGATCGCCGAAGTTGTCGACTCTCCTGCGGATCGGCACGAATCGGGCCCAGGGGGCGCGACTGATCGGCTGTGCGGGATTCCAGTGGACCACGTCGATCTTCGGCACAGAAGTATGCTCTCCTCGTCCTGCGGCATGCGAGAATCACGACGCCGACCTAGACTAACGGCACTCGGCACATCTGCCTCACCGCGTGATATCACCGCTAGCGAGCGGCGCCCGCGCTCTCGACGGAAGACGATCCCATCTCGAACAATCGGTCAGCTCTTGTCCCCCCCAACGGGCGGCAGAGAGTCGCGCGGCACGGAATGCCCTCGAGTGATCCTCGACGAGCGAGAAGGCCGCTTCTGGTAGGCGTGCTCCTGGGCTCCGCGGCAGGACTCGTCGGAGTCCAGATCAACGCTCTCGGCCCTTTCCAGGGAGTGAGCATGCTGCTCGTGGGGCTGTCCTTCCTCACGGCACTCCTCTGGAAGGACAGGGCTCCTCTCGCCCGAGTGAGACTGACTTCTCTCGACTACTCCTTCCTTCTTGTCCTCATCGCCTGGGGAATGCTCGAGCTCGTGAATTCGGGCGAGTTGAGGCATTCGCCTTTCATCGGCGTGCTCCTCACTGTCGGTGTCGCTTATGCGGCCACTTTCCCGGTCCGTATGGTCGTCCGCGCTCCGTCGGACCTGGCGCCGTTCCTCCGAGGGTTCAGCGCACCGGGCGTGCTCGTCGCGCTGATCGCGATCGCGCAGCTGCTGCGCGTGCCCGGCGTCAACGAGGTGCTGGTGCAGATCACGAGCTCCGGCGGTCTCGCCGAGCGGCTCTCGAGCGGCTGGGACATCCGGGGCACGTCGACGATCGGCCACTGGACCGCTCTCGGCGGGTACCTCGCCTGCGTGATCGCGGCGTCCTGCGTCGACCTCATCATCAGCTCCGCGGGCACGAAGCTCGCCCCCTGGCCGGTCGCGGCCCTCACCGTGCTCTTCGCGGGCGCCGTCACGACGCTGACGTTCGCGACGATCGGCGCCGCAGCGGTCATCCTGGCTCTCACGGCCCTGCGGCTGAAGGCCCGCCCCGTCCTGGTGCTCTCGGGGGTGGCCGTGCTGGCGGCCGGCTGGCTCGTGCTCGGGCAGAGCATCGCCGCACGCCTGGAGCAGCAGTCCGGGCAGTCGCAGTACGCGATCGCCCAGTACTCCTGGCTGCCGCAGACCATCGGCTACCGGGTCAACATCTGGGTGACGGAGACCCTCCCCGCCATCGCGGAGCGTCCGCTCAGCGGCTGGGGCACCCAGGTCTACTCGGCCGTCGACAAGGGCTGGCCCGTGCGGCCGTCCTCGCTGGTGTGGGTGTCGCCCGAGTCCGAGTGGATGCGCACGCTGATCGCGAGCGGGGTCCTCGGTCTCCTCCCCGAGGTCCTGCTGCTGCTGGTCGCATTCGCCGTCGTGCTCCGCTCCCGCCGGATGCTCGGAGCCGCGGCCGTGTTCCCGGTCGCGATCCTGCTGGTCGTGCTCGTGGTGATCTCCACCATCCACAGCCACTTCTCGAACCCCGGCGTGCCCCTCGCGCTCTGGCCCCTGGTCTTCGCCGTGGCCGTCGCTGCTCGGCGAGCGAAGACGCCTCCGGTGCCGCCGTCGAAGGCCGAATCGCCGAAGCGGCACCGGCAGCACCTGCCCCGCTGACGCGGCTGCACCGTCGGGCGCCGGCCGTCCGCGCAGCCGGACGGCTAGACCGACTGCCGCCAGGCCCCGCCGTCCCAGAACAGCAGCAGCTGCCCGCCCGGATCGACGGCGACGTCCTGACCACCGGTGAGCGCGGTGCCGCCCGCCGCACCGTGGCGCACGGTGACGGGACGTGCCCCGGCGTGCAGCAGGTGCAGCCGCTGACCGAAGACGGAGCCCGAAGGCAGGGCCGCCATCGTGAGCGTGTTCGTGGACACCAGTCGCACCATGATCACCGGGTCGGGTGAGAGCGGCAGGCGCTTCTGGGTCGTCGTGACCTCGTTGTTGCCCCAGACGAAGACGCCGGACGTGGCGACCTCGGTCGCTCCGTCGGCGGGCACGTCGCACCGCCACTCGATGGACGACTGGGGCGACAGGTTCTCCCCCGGCATGTAGCGGAACGGGTAGCTGAACCGCACATTGCGGGCGCGCACCAGGTGGTCCGTTCCGCTGAAGACGCCCCAGGTGCGGGCGACCACGTCGGGCGTGCTGCGCACCTCCAGTCCGTCGATCTCCGTGCGCTGCTGACCCGGGACCGCGCCCGCTGTGCTGCCCGAGCCGATGGGCCGGGGCGTGCCGGAGGTGTTGGCCTCGAAGTCGAGGATGGTGTCGCGGATCCGCAGCAGGCTGTTCTCGGAGTAGATGCCGTGGTAATCGCCGGTGCCGGGATTGCTCGCGCCCGCGCGGAACACGCCTCCGGCCAGCACGACCGAGGCGTTGTAGCTGACCAGCAGCGCTCCGGTTCGCTCGGCGTAGATGTCCGAGGCCGTCACCGTCGGCGAGGGGTCGAAGACGCCGGCGCTCGGGTGCCCGGCGGGTCGACGGACGACGCGCACCGCGGCTCCCCGGGCGTCGAACGCGCGGAATCCGTTGATCTGGTGCGAGCGCGAGTCCCCGCCCTTGGCCTCGTCCTGCACGATCACGCCGTTCTCGACGAAGCGGGCCGTGCAGTCCACGACCCGGTGCCCGATCCCCCGCAGCTGGTACCCGGACTGCCCCTGGCTGCCCTGGCCGATGCCGGAGGTGGCCGTGCAGCCGATGAAGGTCACTCCCTCCGAGCAGTGGTGCGTGTCGAAGGCGCTCGAGGTGGTCATCAGCGCGTTCACTCCCGAGACGACCGTGCCGTAGGTGCGGCCGTAGCCGGCGAGATCGCTGTTGGCCGCGACGCGGTTGGTGTCGTCGGAGTAGGAGTGGCGCACATGCGAGTACACGCCGCGGTCGACCTGGCCGAAGCTGCTCCCGACGTCGGAGACGCCGTACCCCAGGATCGACGAGCCCGCGTCGTCGGTCGCGAAGCGCACGACCGCGTCCTCGACGAGGTATCCGTAGCAGGAGGTGAAGCGGAAGACCGGTCCCGAGGCGCGGGTGACCGTCACCGAGCGCAGCTGCGGATAGCGCAGGCGGGAGAAGTAGACGAGGGGCTCGTTCGACGCGGTCGCGCGCGCGGCCGCGACCATCAGGGTGCCTCCCTCGATCGAGAAGGTCTGGTCCGAGATCTGCGCGACGCGGATGTTGGTGCTGTAGGTCTCGCGGAGCACTCCGCCGAGCACCACCGTCGATCCGGACGAGGAGCGCACGACCGCGAACTCGCCCAGGCGGGACTCGACGACGCCGTCCCCCGGCCGGCGCTCCGGGATCGGGTCGTCCGAGACGATCTTCACGATCGTGCCGGGAGCCCAGTCCGGTGTGCCGCCGACGCTCAGCTGCGACACGGCGGAGGCTCCGGCCGGAGCGGCGATCGTCACGGCGGTGACGGGGAGGACGGTGCCGTAGGCCCCGGAGACCGAGAAGATCGGCTTCGACGAGGTGGCGACGAGGGTCGCCCCGTGCGCGCTCACCCGCAGGGACTTGGCGAGCCGGGGGTAGAGCGAGGTCCCGACGAGGTAGGTGCCGGTCGGGATCACCAGCAGGCCGCCCTCGGGGACGGCGTTCATCGCCTTCTGCAGGCCGGCGCTCGAGTCCGTCGCGCCGGTCGCGTCGATGCCCGAGAAGCGGGCGGCGGAGGCGACCACGGCGATCCGGTCGAGCTCGCCCTGCGAGATCGTGACCGCGGCCTCGGCGGCGGGGGCTGCGGCGGCGCTCCAGGCGCCGACCGCCCCGATCGCACCGGCGGCGAGGACACCGCGACGCAGGAGGGAGGCGGGACGCCCCGGGTTCTCGTGAGTGGCTCGGTCGCCGATCAAGGGGGGCCTCCCGGACATGCGGTCGTGGGCGCGGGGAGAGCCCCGCGCCCCCATTGTCGGAAGGGGTCGTCGGCGGGTGGCGCGAGTGAGGCTTATTCGAGGAGACCCCCTCCCACGAGGGGGACAATTGCGCTCAGCGCGTGAGGTGCGCCTCGATCACGGAGCTCTGGGAGCGCGCGTCGTCGATCTCGTGATCGTCGCCGCAGTAGGCCATCAGCCAGCCGCAGTCCGACTTCCTCGTGGAGCCGAAGTACGTGACGTCGAGGCCGTAGCTGTCGGCGGCCGTGTAGAAGGCTTCGCCGACGTCCGTCCAGGAGCCAGCGCCGCCCGCGGTGAGAGAGAGGCTGTGATCGCTGGGCCAGCCGACCTCCCCGACCGAGCAGTGCACCCCGTACCGCCGGCACCACTGCCCGAAGGTCGTCACCGCCGCCACGAAGACCTGCTCGTCGTTGCCGCCCTGCTTGTCCGAGCGCAGGGTCGTGCCCGTGCCGCCGGGGTAGAAGTGCTGCGAGTACACGATCCGGTCCAGCGGGTCCTGGATCCACGGCCCCTCGGGTGCGATCGCGGCGACCGTGCCCGTCGTCGCCTCCCGCATCCCCTCGACCCAGATCGTGTGCCGATCGCCCGTCCCCCGGACGGCCGACACCACGGCCTGCGTGTAGGCCTTGTAGGTCTCGACGGGGACCAGCGACCGCTTCACCTCGTTGAAGAGGTCGTAGGCGGCGATGCGTCCGTCGTCCTGGAACTCCGCCGCGAGCAGGGTCCAGACCCTCTGCGCCTGGGATACCGAGAGCCCGGATCCGAACCAGACGGTCCCCTCGGGCAGATCGCCCTGGCTCGCCGGATAGGTGCCGTTGTTGTGCAGGTCGAGCACGACGCGCATGCCGGCGGCGCCGATGGCGGCGATCTCGGTCCGGAGCAGCGCGACCGCCGCCGGATCGAGCCCCTTCGCCAGAGCGTCGTCGGTGCTCTCCCCGTCGGCCTGCGGCTGCAGGAGCGACCAGGGCACCGCGAGCCGGACCAGGGTGAGCCCGCGGTCCGCCAGGAACTCGTAGCTCTCGGCCGGATTCCCGGCGGTGCAGTCGACTCCGACGTCGACGCGCGACTGCAGATCGAACACGTTGACGCCGCGGAGGTAGGACCGGCCGCCCAGGTAGTCGTCGACCGAGCCGATGGCAGGCGCGGGCGACGCGGAAACGGACGACGGCGCGCAGGCCACGGGAGCAGTTCCGTCGCTCCGCTCGAGGAGCCGCACGGCGACTACGACGAGGGCCGCGACCACCACGACGGCCAGGACGATCAGCAGCGGGCGGCGGAGCCCATGGCGCGGCCGATCGCGTGCAGCGGCGATGCGAGCCTCCCGAGCCTGCCTGCCCGGTGCGGCCACCGGATCGCCGCTGAGGCTAGCAGAGCTCCGCGACGCGTCAGCGCACCGCCACCGTCGCGCGGTCGCGGCCGGTGAGGTCGCGCTGCGTGGTCGCTCCGCGCCAGCCGTCGGCGGTGAGCAGGGCGCGGATCTCGGCGCCCTGCAGCTCGCCGTGCTCCATCACCAGCACTCCCCCGGAGCGGAGCAGGCGGAGGGCGGTCGCCGAGAGCGAGCGGACGACGTCCAGGCCGTCCTCGCCGCCGTAGAGAGCCGAGGGCGGGTCGAACAGGCGCACCTCCGGGTCGCGCGGGACGGCGGCGGCCGGGATGTAGGGCGGGTTCGAGACGACGACCGAGACGGTGCCGTCCAGCTCGGGAAGCGCGCGGGCGAGGTCGTCGAAGACGATGCGGGCGTTCTCGAGCCCGAGCCGCTCGCGGTTGCCGCGGGCCCAGATGAACGCCTCGGGAGCGTTCTCCACGCCGATCACTCGCGCGTGCGGCACCTCATGCGCGAGCGCGAGCGCCAGGGCTCCGCTGCCCGTGCCGAGGTCGACGGCGATCGGCTCCGGGTCGACGACCGCGCGGAGCGCGTCGATCGCGATCTGCGCGACGCCCTCGGTCTCGGGTCGCGGGACGAACACGCCGGGTCCGACCGCGAGCTCGAGCGAGCGGAACGGTGCGATCCCGGTGATGTGCTGCAGGGGCTCGCGAGCCGACCGGCGCTCGATAGCGCTCGCGAACGCCGCGGCGTGCTCCTCGTCGACGCTCAACCCCGTGATGAGGCGCGCCTGCAGCCGGCCGCGGCCGAGCCCGAGCAGGTGCCCGAGAAGCAGCTCCGCATCGACGTCCGGCGTGTGGACGCGGGCGGCGGCGAGGCGGGCGACCGCGTCCGCGAGGAGGGTGCGCGCGTCGACACCGGTGGTCACGAGGGTCACGCCTCCTCGGAGCCGATGTCGGCCAGGCGGGCCTCCTCGTCGGCCTGGATGGCGCTCTCCACCACCGGGTCGAGCGCGCCGTTCATCACGCCGTCGAGGTTGTACGCCTTGTAGCCGGTGCGATGGTCGGCGATGCGGTTCTCGGGGAAGTTGTAGGTCCGGATGCGCTCGGAGCGGTCCATCGTGCGGATCTGCGTCTTGCGCGCGTCCGAGGCCGCCGCGGCGATCTCCTCCTGCTGGCGGGCCAGGATGCGGGCGCGCAGCACGCGCATGCCCGCTTCACGGTTCTGCAGCTGGCTCTTCTCGTTCTGCATCGACACGACGATGCCGGTCGGGAGGTGGGTGATCCGCACGGCGGAGTCGGTCGTGTTGACGGACTGCCCGCCGGGACCGGAGGAGCGGTAGACGTCGATCTTCAGGTCGTTCTGGTTGATCGCGACCTCCTCGGGCGCGTCCACCTCGGGGAACACGAGCACGCCCGTGGTCGAGGTGTGGATCCGCCCCTGCGACTCGGTCACGGGGACGCGCTGCACCCGGTGCACGCCGCCCTCGTACTTGAGGTGCGCCCACACGCCCTGCGAGGGATCGGTGGCGTTGCTCTTGATCGCGACCTGCACGTTCTTGTAGCCGCCGAGGTCGGACTCGTCGCGGTCCAGGATCTCCGTCTTCCAGCCCTTCGCCTCGGCGTAGTGGAGGTACATCCGGAGGAGGTCGGCTGCGAACAGCGCGCTCTCGGCTCCGCCCTCGCCGCCCTTGATCTCCATGATGACGTCGCGGCCGTCGTCGGGGTCGCGCGGGATGAGCAGGCGCCGCAGCTTCTCCTGCGCCACCCGCAGCGACTCCTCCAGCTCGGGGACCTCCTCCGCGAAGGCCTCGTCCTCGCGGGCGAGCTCGCGCGCGGCCTCGAGGTCCTCGCCGGCCTGGATCCAGGCGGAGTGGGCCGCCTTGATCTGGCTCAGCTCCGCGTAGCGCCGGTTGACCTTCTTGGCGCGGGCGGCATCGGCGTGAAGGGCCGGGTCGGAGAGCTGCGTCTGCAGGTCCTCGTGCTCGGCGAGGAGGACGCTGACGGATTCGAACATGGGGTCCTGGCTTCCGGAGGTGGTCGGGGTCGGGCTCATCGCCCGGGGACGCGAAAACGCCCGCGGCCGCCCCCGGTGACAGGGGCGACCGCGGACGTCGGGGCGCTAGTGGTGGCCGTTGCCGTGGCCGGCGGTGGCCGGGCCGACGGCCGACTTCGAGACCTGCATGAGGAACTCGACGTTGGACGAGGTCTCCTTCAGGCGCGACAGGATGATCTCCAGCGCCTGCTGCTGGTCGAGCCCGGCGAGGGCGCGGCGCAGCTTCCAGGTGATCTTGACCTCGTCGGCGCTGAGCAGCATCTCCTCGCGGCGCGTGCCGGAGGCGTTCACGTCGACGGCGGGGAAGATCCTCTTGTCGGCGAGGTGACGGGAGAGGCGCAGCTCCATGTTGCCGGTGCCCTTGAACTCCTCGAAGATCACCTCGTCCATCTTCGAGCCGGTCTCGATGAGCGCCGTCGCGAGGATGGTGAGCGAGCCGCCGTTCTCGATGTTGCGCGCCGCTCCGAAGAACTTCTTCGGCGGGTACAGCGCCGAGGCGTCCACGCCGCCCGAGAGCACGCGGCCCGAGGGAGGAGCGGTCACGTTGTAGGCGCGACCGAGCCGGGTGATGGAGTCGAGCAGCACGACCACGTCGTGGCCCAGCTCGACCAGGCGCTTGGCGCGCTCGATCGCGAGCTCGGCGACGGTCGTGTGGTCTTCGGCCGGGCGGTCGAAGGTGGAGGCGACGACCTCGCCGCGCACGGTGCGCTGCATGTCGGTGACCTCCTCCGGACGCTCGTCGACCAGGACGACCATCAGGTGGACCTCGGGGTTGTTCTGCACGATCGCGTTGGCGATCTGCTGCAGGACGATGGTCTTGCCGGCCTTGGGCGGCGCGACGATCAGGCCGCGCTGTCCCTTGCCGATCGGGGCGACCAGGTCGATGATCCGCTGGGTCAGCTTGCCGGGCTCCGTCTCGAGGCGCAGGCGCTCGGTCGGGTAGAGCGGCGTGAGCTTCTGGAACTCGACGCGCGCAGCGGCCTCCTCGACGGTCTGGCCGTTGATCGAGTCGACGCGGACGATCGCGTTGTACTTCTGGCGGCCGCCGCCCTCGCCCTCGCGGGGCTGGCGGATGGCGCCGACGACCGCGTCGCCCTTGCGCAGGTTGTACTTCTTGACCTGTCCGAGGGAGACGTAGACGTCGCTGACGCCGGGCAGGTACCCGGTGGTGCGCACGAAGGCGTAGTTGTCGAGGACGTCGAGGATGCCAGCGACCGGGATGAGGACGTCGTCCTCGCCGATCTCGGGCTCGAAGTCGTCGCCGATCGCTCCGCCGCGGCGCTTGCGGTCGCGGTAGCGGCTGCGGCGGCCGTCCTCGCCCTCGGCCTGCTGGCCGTTCTGGGGCTGTCCGGAGCCGTTCTGCTGAGGAGCCTGCTGGCCCTCGGACTGCGCGGCGCGCGCGCCCTGACCGTTCTGCGGCTGGGACTGCGCGGCGGGGCTCTGCTGAGCATCGTTCTGGCGGTCGTCCCCGCGGTTGCGGTTCCGGTTGCGGCGGTTGCGACCGCGGCCGGTGCCCTGCTGGTCGCCGTTCTGCTGCTGGTCGCCGCCCTGCTGCTCCTGCTGGTCGCCGGAGTCGGAGGAGTCGGCGTCGTTCTCGGCGGGCGCCTGCTCGGCCTGCTCGCTCTGCTCGGAGGCGCCCCCGCGGCTGCGGCGGCGTCCGCGGCGCTCGCGCTGGCCGCCCTCGCGGGAGGAGTCGTCCGACTCCGGCCCGTTGGGCAGCTCGATGTCGATGACGGGCTTCGCGGCCTGGTCGGCGTCGCGGTCCTGCTCGATGACGGGGAGGTCGGGGATCAGCGACTCGACGCCGGTCCCGCCGGGGATGTTGAGGTGCTCGCCGGCGGCGACGGTGCCGCTGGAGGCGCGGCGCGAGCTGCGTCGGCGGGGCGCGCGCTCGGCGGGCTCGGCGACCGGCTCGGCCGCCGCGGGGAGCTCGAGCTCGACGGGGGCCGACTCGGCGGCCGTCGCGGAGGGCTCGTCGACGGTGGGCGCGGCCTGCTCGAGGACGTCGGCCGTGTCGGCCTCGGTGCTCTCGACGGGCGTCGGCAGCTCCGCCGGCGCCTCGGGCTGCGGAGCGGACTGCTCGGCCACATCGGCCGGCTCGGCCTCGACGCCGGTGGCGTCGACGTCCGGGGCGACCGCTGCGTCGTCCGGAGCGACCGCGTCGGCGATCGCGGCGGGCGCGTCCTCGGCGGAGGCTGCGCGCAGGTCCGAGATGGCCTGGACCAGCTCGCCCTTGCGGAGCTTGGAGGCGCCGCCGAGGCCGAGCCGCGTCGCGAGAGCCTGGAGCTCGGCGACGCGCAGACCGGAGAGGTCGGCGGTGAGGTCCACGGTCGAGCCGTGGGTGTTGACGTCTGTCACTGGAGAGGGTTCCTTCCCCCCGGGAACGAGTGCTCACCGGGAGAGCTCATCGACCGTGCGGTGCCATCGCGTGTTCTGATCCACGCGATGCTCTCGGCCGCCGGGACCGACTGCCGCAGAGAGCGAGGAGAGGGCCCGGAGACCAGGCGCCGGTCTGCAAGAGGAGCAGGGGCGCCCTTCACACGATGTGATGGCCGTGGTTGTCGGGACGATCCGTCGGACAGATTCCGCTCGTTACGCGGTTCCTCGGGATGCGATCCCCACTGTAGCACCCTTGAAGTCGACGGCCAGCATGTGCGCGCGCCACGGCGTGGGGGCCTCCCGCTCCACCAGATCCGCGGCGGCGAGGCGCTGCGCGGGGTCGCTGCAGAGCACCAGGACGCTCGGTCCGGCACCCGAGACGACCGCCGCGTAGCCGTGCGAGCGCAGCAGCGCGATCAGCGCTGAGGTCTCGGGCATGGCGGCCGCGCGGTAGTTCTGGTGCAGCTTGTCCTCGGTCGCCGCGAACAGCAGCTCCGGGCTCTGGATGAGAGCGGCGATCAGGAGCGAGGAGCGCGAGACGTTGAACACCGCGTCCTCGTGCGGCACGCTCTGCGGCTGCAGCGAGCGTGCCAGCCGCGTCGACATGGTGTGCTCGGGCACGAAGACGACCGGGGACACGCCGCGGTGGACCATGAGCTTCTTGGAGCGCGGTCGCAGCGGCGAGTCGTCGGCGCCGGAGGCGTGCGGCTCGACCCAGGCGATGGTGAGGCCGCCGAACAGTGCGGGCGCCACGTTGTCGGGGTGCCCCTCCATCTCGGTGGCGATGCGGAGGAGGTCGTCCGAGTCGAGCTCGACGACGCCCTCGAGCAGGCCTTTCGCGGCCATGATGCCGGAGACGATCGCGGCGCCGGACGAGCCCATCCCGCGGCCGTGCGGGATGATGTTGCGCGCGATCACCTCGATGCCGGGCATCTCCTGCCGCTGGTCGGCGAACGTGTACGCGATGGCCTGCACGACGAGGTTCGTCTCGTCGGTCGCCACCTCGCCCTCGCCGACTCCGTGCACGGTGACCCGCGCACCCGTGGCCGCGACGGCCGTCACGTCGAGCTCGTCGTAGAACGAGAGCGCCAGGCCGAGCGTGTCGAAGCCGGGGCCCAGGTTCGCCGAGGTGGCGGGGACCTTGACGTGGACGGTGCGGCCGACGGGAACCGCCGAGGTCATGCGCCGGCCAGCCCCAGCACGTCCGCGATCGCGGCGGTGTCGACCGGGACGACGGTCGGCGTGATGTCCGCGCCGTCGGCCGTGCGGAGCGCCCACTGCGGGTCCTTGAGCCCGTGGCCGGTGACCGTCAGGACGACGGTCGCGTCCTTCGGGATCGCTCCGGCCTCGGCGCGCTCGAGGAGCCCCGCGACGCTGATCGCCGACGCCGGCTCGACGAAGACGCCGACCTCGCCCGCGAGGATGCGGTACGCCTCGAGGATCTTCTCGTCGCTGATCGCGCCGAAGTAGCCGTCGCTGACGGTGCGCGCGTTGAGGGCGAGCTCCCACGAGGCCGGGTTGCCGATCCGGATCGCGCTGGCGATCGTCTCGGGGTGGCGGACCGGGGCGCCGTGCACGATCGGAGCGGAGCCCTCGGCCTGGAAGCCGAACATGCGCGGGAGGCGGGTCGACTCGCCGCGCTCCAGCTCCTCCGAGTAGCCGCGGAAGTAGGCGGTGTAGTTGCCCGCGTTGCCGACCGGGACGATGTGGAAGTCCGGAGCATCGCCCAGCACCTCGACGACCTCGAAGGCCGCGGTCTTCTGTCCGGCGATGCGGTCCGGGTTCACCGAGTTGACCAGGTGGACCGGGTAGTTCTTCGCGAGGTCGCGGGCGATGTCGAGGCAGTCGTCGAAGTTGCCCTGCACCTGCAGCAGCTGCGCGTTGTGCGCGATCGCCTGGCTGAGCTTGCCCAGGGCGATCTTGCCCTCCGGCACCAGGACGGCCGCGGTGATGCCGGCGTGCGTCGCGTAGGCGGCGGCCGACGCGGAGGTGTTGCCGGTCGAAGCGCAGATGACGGCCTTCGCGCCGTGCTCGACGGCCTTCGAGATCGCCATGGTCATGCCGCGGTCCTTGAAGGAGCCGGTCGGGTTCATGCCCTCGTACTTGACCCACACCTTCGCGCCCGTGCGCGCCGAGAGGGCCGCCGCGGGGATGAGCGGCGTGCCGCCCTCGCCGAGAGTGATGACCGGGGTCGCCTCGGTGACATCGAGGCGGTCCGCGTACTCGTGCAGGACTCCGCGCCACTGCTTGGCCATCTCAGGCTCCTTCAACTCGTAGAACGGACGTCACGGCGCCGACGAAACCATGCGAATGGAGGGCGGTGACGGTGGCCGCCAGATCGGATTCCGCCGCGGCGTGCGTGCCGATGACCAGGGTAGCGGTCGGCTCGCGCCGCTCCGCACCGCCCTGCTCCTCCAGCGGGTCGGCGCCGGGCGGGGTCTGCACCAGGGTCTCGACCGAGACGCCGTGGTCGGCGAAGACGCCCGCGATCTGCGCGAGCACGCCGGGGCGGTCGAGCACCTCGAGGGTGACCTGGTACCGGGTCGTGACGTGGCCGATCGGGAGGACCGCGAGCCCGGAGCTCGCGCTGGTCACCAGGCCGGGGCCGCCGACGACGTGGCGGCGGGCGGCCGAGACGACGTCGCCGAGGACGGCGGAGGCCGTCTCGATCCCGCCGGCGCCGGCGCCGTAGAACATCAGGTCGCCGGCCGCCTCCGCCTCGACGAAGACCGCGTTGTTGGCCCCGTGCACGGCCGCGAGCGGGTGGGAGCGGTGCACGAGCGCGGGGTAGACCCGCGCGGACACGCCCTCCACGCCGGTCTTGGCGTCGGTCAGCCGCTCGCAGATCGCGAGCAGCTTGATCACGTAGCCGGAGTCGCGGGCCTGGTCGACCTGCGCCTTCGTGATGCCGGTGATGCCCTCGCGGTGCACCAGGGTGACCGGGACGTCGGTGTGGAACGCGAGGCGGGCGAGGATCGCCGCCTTCTGCGCCGCGTCGTAGCCCTCGATGTCGGCGGTCGGGTCGGACTCGGCGTAGCCGAGCTCGGTCGCGCGGGCGAGCGCGTCCTCGAGGCTCGCGTGCTCGGTGTCCATCCGGTCGAGGATGTAGTTGGTCGTGCCGTTGACGATGCCGAGGATGCGGTGGACCCGGTCGCCGGCGAGGCTGTCGCGCAGCGGCCGGATGATCGGGATCGCGCCGGCGACGGCCGCCTCGTAGTTGAGCTGGGCGCCCACCTGGTCGGCGGCCTCGAAGAGCTCGTTGCCGTGGGCGGCGAGCAGCGCCTTGTTGGCCGTGATCACGTCCGCGCCCGACGAGATCGCCGTGAGGATGTGGCTGCGGGCGGGCTCCAGCCCGCCGATCAGCTCGACCACGATGTCGGCGCCCAGGATCAGCGACTCGGCGTCGGTGGTGAGCAGGTGCTTCGGGATGTCGGCGGTGCGGGGCGCGTCCACGTCCCTGACGGCCACGCCCACGAGCTCCAGCGGCGCCCCCACGCGCTGGGCGAGCTCGTCGCCGTGGTCGAGCAGGAGGCGCGCCACCTGGGCACCGACGGACCCGGCGCCCAGCAGGGCGACGCGGAGGCTGCGGTACTCGATCATCGGGAGGTGGCCTTTCGTTCGATGCCGGCGTCGCGGCGGAGGAGGTCCTCCTCGGTCTCGCCGCGCACGAGGACGCGCGAGCGCCCGTCGCGGACGGCGACCACCGGGGGGCGCCCGAGGTAGTTGTAGTTGCTGGCGAGCGACCAGCAGTAGGCGCCGGTCGCGGCGACGGCGAGCAGGTCGCCCGGCCGCACGTCCGCGGGCAGGAAGTCGTCGTGGACGACGATGTCGCCCGACTCGCAGTGCTTCCCGGCCACCCGCACGAGGGCGGGCTCGGCCGAGGAGGAGCGGTCGGCGATCCGCGCCGTGTAGTCGGCGCCGTAGAGCGCCGGACGGGCGTTGTCGCTCATGCCGCCGTCGACGCTGACGTAGCGGCGGACCGCGGTCGAGCCCTCGGAGCCGACCGTCACGTCCTTCACGGTGCCCACCTCGTAGAGGGTGACGCCGGCGGGCCCGATCAGCGAGCGGCCGGGCTCGATCGCGATGTGCGGCACCGGGACGCCGCGGGCGGCGCACTGCTCGGCGACCGCGTCGGCGACGGCGGCCGCGATCTCGGCGATCGGCGTCGGGTCGTCGGCGCTGGTGTAGGCGATGCCGAAGCCGCCGCCGAGGTTGAGCTCCGGCACGGGGCCGTCCGCGAGCAGTGCCGCGTGGACGTCGAGCAGGCGCGACGCCGACTCCGCGAACCCGGCGGAGCCGAAGATCTGGGATCCGATGTGGCAGTGCAGCCCGAGGAACCGCAGGGAGGAGAAGGAGCGGATGCGGGCGACCGCGGCCGGGCAGTCGGCGAGTGCGAGGCCGAACTTCTGGTCCTCGTGCGCCGTGGCGAGGAACTCGTGGGTGTGCGCGTGCACTCCGCTGTTGACCCGGAGGCGCACCGCCTGCACGCGGCCGTGCCGCTCGGCCGCGGCTGCGACGCGCTCGATCTCGACGAGGCTGTCGAGCACGATCGTGCCCGCGCCCACCTCGACGGCCCGGTCGATCTCGCGGAGCGACTTGTTGTTGCCGTGGAGGCCGAAGCGCTCGGGCTCGATCCCGGCGGCGAGGGCCACCGCCATCTCGCCGCCGCTGGAGAGGTCGAGGTTCAGGCCCTCGTCGCGCATCCAGCGGGCGACCTCGGTCGAGAGGAACGCCTTGCCCGCGTAGTAGACGGTGACGCCGGTGCCGATGCGGCCGAGCTCGCGGGCGAAGACCTCGCGCATCTCGACGGCCCGGCGGCGGGCGTCGGCCTCGTCCACCACGTAGAGAGGAGTGCCGTGCTCGCGCACCAGCTCGGCGACGGGCACTCCGGCGATCCGGATCCCGCCGTCCTCGCCGCGCTCGGCGCTGTCCGGCCACACGCCGTCGGCCAGGGCGTTCGGGTCGGCGGGCGTGTGCAGCCACTCAGGCGCGAGCGGATGCCGGGGGGCGCGGGCGCGGGCGTCGACGGTGTCCACGGGTGAGACCTCACAGGAGAGAGTGGGAGCGTCACTGCGGGGCGAGCGGGTCCGGATTGACCCCTGAAGCCAGCGATGTCAGTGTTCGGCCCGCGGAAGACGCCGGCACAGGGCTCCGATCCTACCGGTCCGGGGCGGCGGCTCCGCGCGGGCTCAGGCGCAGGTGCCCGGTTCCTGCTCCGCGGGGTCGCTCAGGAACGTCGGAGAGAGCGCGAAGCTCGCGTTCAGCGACTCGTCGGCGACCTCGACCCCGGTCAGCGTCAGTCCGCGCGGCACCGAGTCCGCGATGCACACGGAGGACGGAGCGAGCAGGTCGCCGGAGACGGCGCCGAAGCGGTCGCGGAAGTCGGTCGCCGAGAAGGTCGCACCGGCGGCGGAGACCTCGGCCGGGGTCAGCCGGATGGCGCCGTCCACGGCGGCGAGCTCCATCCCCACGCCCGCGCCGAGCCGGAGGCCCAGCACCTCGGCGGAGGCGGTCACGCGCACGAGCGGAGCGTCCAGGGTCACCTCGTCGACAGGAACGGTGCTGCGCTCGGTGACGAGCCGCGACACCGAGGCCGCGTCGATCGCGACCGTCGTGCTGCCGGACACGACCGCTCCGACGCCGCTCACCGGCACCCCGATCAGGGTCGCGGCGACGTCGCCGTCGAGCTCGCCGAACGTCACGTCCGAGCTGCGCAGGTCGAGCCGGTCCAGCCGCCCCGAGACGAGCTGCGGGAGCACGGCCCAGCCCGCGACGTCGACGTCCACCGCCCGGTCCGCGGGCAGTGCGAGCGCCTCGCGGAGGCTCGCGGCGGCGCGGTCCGCGACGGCGCGGCGGGCGAGCGAGTCGCCCACCACCGCCGCGACCACGAGCAGCACCAGCACCACGACGACCACCACGGCCGCGCGTCCCCCGCGCCGGCGCCGCGGCGCCGCCCCCGACGCGCTCACATCCGGTCCGGGGCCGTGACGCCCAGCAGGGAGAGCCCGTTGCGGAGCACCTGCCCGGTCGCCTCGTTCAGGCGCAGCCGGGTCGAGTGCACGGCCTCGACCGGGTCCTCGCCCTGCGGCACGACCCGGCAGTTGTCGTACCAGCGGTGGTAGAGGCCGGCGACCTCCTCGAGGTACCTCGCGACGCGGTGCGGCTCGCGCAGCTCCGCGGCGTGCGCCACGATGCGCGGGAACTCCTGCAGGCCGCCGAGCAGAGCCGACTCGGTCGGATGCACCAGCGTCTCGGGCGCGAACGGCTCGACGGGGACGCCCGACGCCGCGGCCTTCGCCGCGACCTGGCGGGTGCGCGCGTGGGCGTACTGCACGTAGTAGACGGGGTTGTCGTTGCTCCGCTTGGTCAGCAGGTCGAGGTCGATGTCGAGGGTCGAGTCGGCCGAGGAGCGCACCAGCGAGTAGCGCGCGGCGTCCACGCCGACGGCCTCCGTGAGGTCCTCCATCGTGACGACGGTCCCCGCCCGCTTGGACATCCGGACCGCCTCGCCGTCGCGGAGCAGGTTGACCAGCTGGCCGATCAGGATCTCGAGGTTCACGCCCGGGGTGTCGCCGAACGCCGCGCACATCGCCATCATCCGGCCGATGTAGCCGTGGTGGTCGGCGCCGAGCATGATGATCGCCCGATCGAAGCCGCGCTCGCGCTTGTCGAGGTAGTAGGCGAGGTCGCCCGCGATGTAGGCCGCCTCCCCGTCGCTCTTGATGATGACGCGGTCGCGGTCGTCGCCGAACGAGGTGGTCCGCAGCCAGGTGGCGCCGTCCGCCTCGAAGATGTGCCCGAGCTCGCGGAGGCGCTCGATCGCGCGGTCGACGGCACGCGACTCGTGCAGGGAGTTCTCGTGGAAGTACACGTCGAAGTCGACGCCGAACTCGTGCAGGCTCTGCTTGATCTCGCCGAACATCAGCTCGACGCCGATGGAGCGGAAGGTCTCGGCGAGCTCCTCCTCGGGCAGGACGGCGAGGTCGCCCGGGTAGGCGGCGGCGACGCGCTCGGCGATGTCGCCGATGTAGGCGCCGCCGTAGCCGTCCTCCGGGGTCGGCTCGCCGCGGTGGGCGGCGAGGAGGCTCCGCGTGAAGCGATCGATCTGCGCGCCGTGGTCGTTGAAGTAGTACTCGCGGGTCACCTCGGCGCCCTGCGAGAGGAGCATCCGTGCCAGGCTGTCGCCGACCGCCGCCCAGCGCGTCCCGCCGATGTGAATGGGGCCGGTGGGGTTGGCGGAGACGAACTCGAGGTTCATCCGGACGCCGGCGTAGGCGGACCCAGTGCCGTAGGCCTCGCCCGCATCGACGATCGCGCCGGCCAGGGCACCCGCGGCCGCGGCCTCGAGCCGGACGTTGAGGAAGCCGGGACCGGCGACCTCGACGGTGGCGACGCCCTCGACCGCGCCCAGCCCCTCGGCCAGCTCGGCGGCGAGCTCGCGCGGGTTCGCGCCGACCCGCTTCGCGAGCTTCATCGCGATGTTCGAGGCCCAGTCGCCGTGGTCGCGGTTCTTCGGGCGCTCCAGCACGACGTCCGAGAGCTCGACGCCCGCATCGCTCCCCCGTCGCTGCACGGCGTCGAGGACGAGGGCGTGCAGGGAGGCGGCGAGCTGTTCGGGAGTCACGGGGAGCGATTCTACCGGCCGCCGCGCCCGCGCCCCCCGTCCCTCCTGCACCGTGGGACCGCTCGGCAGGGCGGCGTTGCTAGGGTGCGACGCATGCGCCGTCCCGCCGCCCTCCTCCTCGTCGCCCTCGCCGCGGCGGCCCTCTCCGGCTGCTCCCCCGCGGCCGACCCGGAGCCGAGCGCGAGCGGCGCCGTCAGCGGCACGCCGATCCCCCTCGCCTGCGAGCAGCTGGTCCCGGCCTCGGCGCTCGCGGGCCTGTGGGGCGGATTCTCCCCGGACGACGGCATCGGGACCACCGCCGTCTCCGAGGAGATCGCCCAGTACGACGGCCTGGTCTGCGGATGGTCCGACGATTCGGGCGCGGAGCTGCAGCTGGCCGTGGCCCACCTCGACCCCGCGGTGATCGAGGCGCTCAAGAACGAGTTCTTCACCACCAGCAAGGCCGTCCCCACTTACGGCAAGCCGCCGGAGATCGAGGGCTACTACCAGGTGGCCGAGGGGCGGGGCGTCGCGGACGCCTTCGTCGGCGAGTACTGGATCGAGGCGTCCAGCGCCTCCTTCGTCGAGCCGGGCGACCCCGAGCCGCTCGTGCGGTCGGCGATCGGCGTCCTCGCCGGCTGAGCCCCGGCGTCAGCCCAGGCGCACCGGCGAGACGTGGTCGTCGACGAGCGCCGCGTCGCAGTCGGCCTCCACGCTCATCCCGGTCAGGCGCAGGTCCGTCAGGTAGCTGCTGAGGAACGCGGTGTCCGCCGTGTCCCGGCCGGACGAGATGCGCAGCATCGACCCGCGCGGAGCCAGCCGGGTCGCGTCCACGACGTGCCAGGCGCCGCCCACCCAGGCCTCCGTGACCGCGTGGAAGTCCCGCGGCTCGAGGCCCGGCGCGTAGACCGCCGTCACCCGGGCGGGGATGTCGAGGGCGCGGAGCAGCCCGGCGACCGTGTGCGCGAAGTCCCGGCACACGCCCTGGCCGCTCTCGATGACCTGCGCCGCTCCCCCGGTGCCGACCGTCGACCCGTAGACGTACGACAGGTGGCCGTGCACCCATTCCTCGACGGCCGTCAGCGCCTCGAAGCCCCGGGCCCGCCCGAATTCGCGCCGGGCTATCCCGCCGAGCACGTCCGCCTCGGCGTACCGGCTCGGCCGCAGGTACTCGACGAGCTCGAGCTCGCTCGGCTCGTCCGGAGCGCCGTGCCCGGCGACCCGCGCCCGGTACTCGACCCGCAGGTCGCCCTCGTTCCCCGCGACGCGGTGCACGCGGGCGCCGTGCCGCGCCGGGAACTCCCGCACCGGCACGTCCTGCCCGTCGAGCCGGACGGTGAAGGAGTCCTCGAACGAGTCGCCCGTGGGCGTCGCCGCCACCAGGAAGATCAGGTCGGTCGGGCCGTTCAGACGCAGATCCAGCGAGGCGGAGACAGTGCGCAGCATGGCTCCATCGTGGCATGCGCGAGGACCGCTCCCGGCGTCGGGGCCCGCCCCGCCCGGGTGCTAATGTGGTCAGGCACTCCTGGCCCCCATAGCTCAGGGGATAGAGCACTGCCCTCCGGAGGCAGGGGCGTAGGTTCGAATCCTACTGGGGGCACATCCGCGGTCCTCCGCTCTCCTTCCTCGCACATGGGCGCTCAGCTCCGGTGCTCGACGCCCCTCGAGGCGCACCCCTCCATCACGGACCGAGCGGCGTCACCCGGTGGGCGACCGAGTCCGACCGTGGCGCTCCTCACCCGGCGCTCCGACACTCCCGAGACAGCACGAAGGCCCGCGATCGTCGATCACGGGCCTTCGGAACGTTCACCACCGGCACTCGGCCGGTCGGGCTCACTCGTAGAGGTGGAAGGTGCCGGCGCAGGCGGCCGAGCAGAAGCCGTCGCGGCGACGGGCCGAGGCCGCTCCGCAGGCTTCGCAGCGGCGGCGTCCGAGCATCCGCGAGATCAGGCTCTGAGGCGCCGACGCGACCACCGAGACCGGGGTGTCGGGGCGCACGGGGGCTCCCGTGGTCGAATCGAGCTGGATCCCAGCGGTGTCGAGCGTGGCGCGAAGCATCCGTGTTCCTTCCGATCGGTGAACCATGTGCGAGCACTGTATTGCCAGTCCCTGAGATTCTGCGAAGGGCTTGACGCGGCTCGCGATCGAGAGTAGCCGAAATCGACATCTGTCGGTCAGTCGGGATCGACCCGGGGAACGACGAACAGCCGCGCCCCCTCCTGGCGGAGAGAGGCACGGCTGTTCGGGTGTCGGGGATCGGTGGGCGGACGACGCCGGAGCTCATGGGAGCGGGGCGTCGGGCCCGGAACGACCGGGAAGTGGGCCTAGTACGCGCCGCTGGTGCTCCGGGTGTCGATCGCCACCGTCGATGCGGGAACCGGCACCGGTCGCAGGGCGGGGAGCGAGGCGCTCCTGCCCGTGCGGAACGGCAGCAGGACGAGCATGACGGGGAGAAGGACGATCCACAGGAGGACCGACAGCGCGAGACGCGCCCAGATGGAAAGAATATTGAGCATGTTTGTGCCGCCTTCGGGTGACGGTAGAGGTGAACTTCGCGAACAGTATCATCGGGCCGACGGGGGGAGAAGAGTAGAATTGCGCCATTGATCGCGCCTCTCCCGCCACGCCCCCGAGCGGTCTGTCATTCCTCATTCGTCGCCGAGCGCCGATCGGATGGGTCGATCCCGCATCGGATCGACACACGGCCAGCCCAGAGCGTCCTCCTGGGAGCCGGGCCGTAGGGTGAGCGCGTGAAGATCCTTGTCGTCGAAGACGATCCAGCCATGGGTGAGGCCCTCGTCGGCGGCCTCGAAGACGCCGGCTACGAGGCCGTGCTGACCACGAACGGCATCGACGCGCTCGTCGCGTTCAGCAACGCCGAGTTCTCGGCCGCCATCGTGGACGTCATGCTCCCGGCGATGTCGGGCTTCGAGATCTGCCGCCGGATCCGCGAGCTCGGCCGGCCCACGCCGATCATGCTGCTGACCGCGCGGGACGCGATCGAGGACCGCGTCTTCGGGCTCGACGCCGGAGCGGACGACTACCTGACCAAGCCGTTCGCGTTCACCGAGCTCAACGCGCGCCTCCGGGCCCTCCTGCGCCGCAGCCCGTCGCTGATGTCCACCTCGATCGACGTCGGACGCATCACCGTGGACGGATCGAGCATCCGGCGCACCGCCGACGGCTCGCGCATCCACGTCAGCCCGAAGGAGCTCGAGCTCCTCAAGCTCCTCATCACTCCCGTCGGCTCCGTGGTGACCCGCCAGCGGATCCTCTCCGAGATCTGGGGCGGCGGCGAGATCGTCGACAACAACATCGTCGACCAGTACGTCAGCTACCTGCGCAAGAAGCTCCCGACCGAGGACACGGGCGTCAGCATCGTGACCGTCCGCGGCAAGGGCTACTTCCTCCGCCCGGTCGAGTAGCCCGTGTCGCGGATGAGCACGGCACGCCGCAGGGTCGGCGCGCTCTCGATCCGCGCGAGGATCACCGTGGGAACGGTCGCTGTGGCGACCGCCCTCTTCGCGCTCGCGGCGCTGCTCTTCTACCAGGTGGTCACCGGCATCGTCGACCGCAGTGAGCGGACGATCCTGATGTCGATCGAGGACGAGGTGCGCCGCGACATCTCGGCGGGCAACGTCCCGCGCACGCAGGGCTCGTCGACGGGCCAGCTGTTCCTCGCCCTCGCGCCCGACGGGAGCGTCAGCACCTCGACCATGCCCTCGCGGCTGAGCGGCGAGGTGCTCAGCGCTCTGGCGGAGGAGCCGGCCGACACCTCGCCCCGGTACGCCGACGTGACGACGGCGAACGGCAGCTACCTGGTCCGCTTCACGGCCATCGAGAGCGATCGCGGCGTCTGGCAGGTCGCCTCCGCGCGCGACCAGGCCGCGTCGCAGCTCGTCCTCGACGACTTCGCCCACGTGCTCGTCTACGCCGCGATCTTCCTCGTCGTCACGTTCGGGCTCGCCTCGTGGATCCTGACGGGCGCGGCCCTCGCCCCGGTGCGGCGGATGCGGGCGCGCGCGGATCAGATCGCCGCCGAGCCCGGGCAGGGCGACCAGCTCCCGGTCGTCGGCACGCGCGACGAGATCGACGAGCTCGCGGTGACGCTGAACGCGTTCCTGACCAAGCAGACCGCGTCGCTGGCCCGGGAGAAGCAGATGGTGTCGGATGCGAGCCACGAGCTCCGCACTCCCCTCGCCGCGCTCTCCGCGCAGCTCGAGATCGCCCACCATCGCGTCGACGATCCGGTCGCGGTCGACCGGGTCATCCTCGACGCGCAGAAGAGCGTCGACCGGCTCGTGCGCCTCGCGTCCGCCCTGCTCGACATCTCGCGCATCGAGAGCCGCACCGTCCGCCCGACCGCTCCCTTCGCCGAGCTCGTCGACGAGCTGGTGGGCGCCGTCGACCGCACCCGCCTGCTCGCCTCGGAGTCGGGGGTGGAGATCGACTACGAGATCGACGAGCGCGAGCCGGCCCGGCTCTACGCGGTCGCGTCCCAGGACTTCGGCCGGGTGATCGACAACCTCGTGAGGAACGCGATCCAGGCGATGAACGGCGGCGGCATGATCGTCGCCTCCCTCTCGCAGTCGGACGGGCGCCTGATGCTCAGCGTCTCGGACGACGGACCGGGGATGCCCGACGCCTTCATCCCGGTCGCCTTCGACCGCTTCTCCCGCCCTGACGACTCCCGGACCCTCGCCTCCGGCGGCAGCGGTCTCGGACTGGCCCTGGTGCACACCACCGTGCTCTCGGCCGGCGGGACGGTCGCCCTGGTCAACCGCTCCCCCCGGGGTCTCGCGGTCGACATCGTCCTCCCGCCCGTCGGCTCCGCCTGAGCCGCCCCGCCCCGGGAACGACGAAGGCCCCCGGCGGGCCGGGGACCTTCGTGGAGGATCGTCAGCGCGGGTCGTCCTCGGGGCGGACGGGCTGCGGCTGCGGGTCGCCGATCGCAGCGGGCGGCGGAGCCCAGGCCGTCTGCGGCGCCTCCGCCGGGGAGGTGCCGCCGTCGAGCAGGTTGCGCGCGCGGTTGACCACCTCGGGGTCCACGAGCACGGAGTAGCTGGTCGCGATCACCTGCATGGTCGAGGTGAAGTCGCGACGGCGGCGGTTCACGGCGTAGGAGGCGAGCCCGAAGAGCATCCCGAAGCCGGCGCCGAGGAGGACCGCCGCGATGAGGAAGGAGAACTCCGTCGTCGGCGAGAAGATGATGAGCAGGAGGCCCAGGAAGACACCGAGCCAGGCGCCGGAGGCCGCTCCGGCGAGGGCGACGCGGCCCCAGGTGAGCTTGCCGGTCACCCGCTCGACGCTCTTGAGCTCGTTGCCGATGATGGCGAGCTGGCGCACCGGGAAGTCGGCGCGGGCGAGCACGTCGACGGCGGCCTGCGCCTCCTGGTACGTGTCGAACGTGGCGAGGATCTCCCCGCGCGGGATCGTGGGGAAGGCCGGCCCTCGGCCGCTGAACGGCGTCTGCTGAGTCACCCGGACAGAATCGCACAGGCCACTTGAAGGTCTCTGAACGGATTCGGAGAACCGGCCGAGGGCGAGCCGGGAACGCTCGGCGTCCGCCCGGCTGCACGGGACTAGGTTTGTAGCCGTGAGTTCCGCCAGAGTCTTCGTCGCGCGCTTGGCCGGATGCAGTGTCTTCGACCCGGCCGGCGATCGCGTCGGCAAGGTCCGCGACGTGCTCCTGGTCTACCGGCAGAACGACGCCCCGCGGGTGGTCGGCCTGGTGGTCGAGATCCCCGGGCGCCGTCGCGTCTTCGTGTCGATCGGCCGGGTCACCAGCATCGGCAGCGGCCAGATCATCACCACCGGGCTGATCAACGTGCGCCGCTTCGAGCAGCGGGGCGGCGAGGTCCGCGTCATCGCCGAGCTCCTCGGCCGCCGGGTGAGCTTCGTGGACGGCTCCGGTGACGCGGTCGTCGAGGACGTCGCGATCGAGGAGGCCGCTCCCGGCGAGTGGGAGCTCGCGCAGCTCTTCGTCCGCCGGCCCAAGACCAGCCCCTCCCCCTTCGCCAAGGGCGCGACCGCCTTCGCCGGCTGGCGCGAGGTCCGCGAGAGCGTCTCGACCGAGGCGCAGTCCGCCGAGCAGTACGTCGCCAGCCTCTCCGAGCTCAAGCCCGCCGACCTCGCCAGCACGCTCCTCGACCTGCCGCAGCAGCGGATGCTCGAGGTCGCCGGCGAGCTCTCGGACGACCGCCTCGCGGACGTGCTCGAGGAGATGCCCGAGAGCGAGCAGGTCGAGATCCTCGGCCGGCTCGACGACGACCGCGCCGCCGACGTCCTCGACCAGATGCAGCCGGACGACGCGGCCGACCTGATCGCCCAGCTCTCGGAGGAGCGCGGCGAGGCGCTCCTGGAGCTGATGGAGCCCGAGGAGGCGGACGACGTCCGCATGCTCCTCACCTACGCTCCGGAGTCCGCCGGCGGTCTGATGACCACGGAGCCGATCATCGTCTCCTCCGAGGCGACCGTCGCCGAGGGTCTCGCCCTCATCCGCCGCCACGAGCTCGCCCCGGCCCTCGGCGCCGCCGTCTGCGTCACACTGCCGCCCTACGAGCCGCCGACCGGCCGCTTCCTCGGCATGGTGCACTTCCAGCGGATGCTCCGCTACCCGCCGCACGAGCGCCTCGGCACCCTGCTCGACCAGAGCATGGACCCGATCACGCCCGAGACCTCGGCGGCCGAGGTCGCCCGGATCCTGGCCAGCTACAACCTCGTCTCGGTGCCCGTCGTCGACGCGTCCCACCGCCTCGTCGGCGTCGTGACCATCGACGACGTCCTCGACTACCTCCTCCCCGACGACTGGCGCAGCCACGGCGACGACGACGAACCGAGGAAGCCGGTGACGACGGCGACGCAGGGCGTCCCGCTCGTGCCGCCGGCACCCGCGGCGACAGGCAGGACACGACGGGGACGGAGGGGCGCGCGTGGCTAGGGACACCAAGCAGGACCGGCGCCTGGACGCTCCGAAGGGCTTGCGCACCCGCGTCCTCTCCCGACGGAACCGCCCGAGCAGCGACCGCTTCGGCCGCCTGACCGAGTCGTTCGCCCGCGGCATGGGCACGCCGTGGTTCCTGGTCGGGATGACGATCTTCTGCGTCTTCTGGCTGATGTTCAACACCTACGGGCCCGCGGACGCGCGCTTCGACTCGCAGGCCCTCGGCTTCACGGTGCTGACGCTGATCCTCTCGCTGCAGGCCTCCTACGCCGCGCCGCTGCTGCTGCTCGCGCAGAACCGCCAGGACGACCGCGACCGCGTGCAGATCGAGCAGGACCGTCAGCGGGCCGAGCGCAACCTCGCGGACACCGAGTACCTCGCGCGCGAGGTCGTGGCCCTGCGCCTGGCGATCCGCGACATGGCGAGCAAGGACTTCATCCGCTCGGAGCTGCGCGGCCTGCTCGAGGAGCTCGAGAAGGATCGGGCGCAGGAGCCCGAGCGGCGCGATGCCTGACGTCGCCGCCATCGAGACCGCCGTCAGGACGGCGCTGGCCCGCGTCGTCGATCCGGAGATCCGGAAGCCCATCACCGAGCTCGACATGCTCGAGTCGGTCGAGGCGGGGGCCGACGGAGCCGTCCGCGTCGCGATCCGGCTGACCATCGTCGGCTGCCCGGCCGCCTCCGCGATCGAGCGCGACGTGCGCGAGGCCGCGGCCTCGGCTCCCGGAGTCACGGCGGTCGACGTCGTGGTCGGAGTCATGACGCCGGCGCAGCGCACCGCCCTCACCGAGCGTCTCCAAGGCGGGCGCCGGAGCATGCCCTTCGGCCCGGACTCGCTCACCCGCGTGTATGCGGTCACCAGCGGCAAGGGCGGCGTCGGCAAGTCGACCGTCACCGCCAACCTCGCGGTCGCCCTCGCTCAGCGGGGTCTCGCTGTCGGCCTCGTGGACGCCGACGTGCACGGCTTCTCCATCCCCGGCCTGCTCGGCCTGATGCACGACGGGCGCGTCGCGGGGCCCACCCGCGTCGGCGAGCTGATGCTGCCGCCGGTGGCGCACGGCGTGAAGGTCATCTCGATCGGGATGTTCCTCGAGGGCGACACCCGCGGGGCGGCCGTCTCCTGGCGCGGGCCCATGCTGCACCGCACGATCTCCCAGTTCCTCACCGACGTGTACTTCGGCGACCTCGACGTGCTCCTGCTCGATCTGCCTCCCGGCACGGGGGACGTGGCAATCTCCATCGGGCAGCTGCTCCCGCATGCGGAGGTCCTCATCGTCACCACACCGCAGCCGGCGGCCGCAGACGTGGCCGAGCGCAGTGGAGCGCTCGCACGCCAGTCGGGTCAGCGCATCGTCGGAGTGGTCGAGAACATGTCCGGGCTTCCGCAGCCCGACGGCTCGGTGCTGGAGCTCTTCGGCAGCGGAGGCGGGGCCGAGGTCGCGCGTCGGCTCACCGCGGCGGGCGACGAAGTACCGCTGCTCGCGTCGCTGCCGATCTCCGTCGCGCTGCGGGCGGGGGGCGACGAGGGGGTGCCCGTCGTCGTCGGCGATCCGGAGGATCCTGCTGCCCGGGCGATCGACGCCCTGGCGGCGACGCTCGCCGCGCGGCCGCGGGGACTGACCGGCCGTCGGCTTCCGCTCGCCGTCGGCTGACGCCTCCGCGCGGCTTGGTACGGGCGGCGTCGGCCGGGACGCCCTCCCGGCGCTCCTCGCGGAGCAGGGCTCAGGTGGCCTCGGAGTCGATCGGCGGCGGCGCGACGCTCGAGAGCGTGCCGGACGAGACGGAGCGCTGCATCGTCGTGTAGTAGCTGTCCTGCGCGGAGCCGGTGCCGCCCGGCACGACCGGAGCGGCGACAGCGGTGGGCGGCTTCACGGTGGGGGCCGGATCGTCCTCGAGCAGGGCGTCGCGGATGATGCGGCGGGGGTCGTACTGGCGCGGGTCGAGCTTCTTCCAGTCGACGTCGTTGAACTCGTCGCCCATCTCGTCCTTGACGCGCTCCCGGGCCTGCGTGGCGAATCCGCGCACCTTGCGCACGAGCTGCCCGAGCTGGGCGGCGTAGTGCGGGAGGCGGTCGGGACCCAGCACGAAGACGGCGATGACCCCGATGATGAGGAGCTTGTCGAACGTCAGACCGAACACGAGGACAACACTAACCCGCCGCGCCTCCCTCGCGGAGCCCGCGCGCCACCGTACCCTGACGATGCCCGGGCGCGATCCGCCCGGTGCACCGATCAGAGGAGCGCCCCCGTGTCCGACAAGGATGCCAACTGGAAGTACGCCGAGGACGCGGTCGTCGAGTCGGAGGCCATCGCCTCGGCCCGCCGGCTCTCGGTCGAGCTGGGCATCGACGCCGTCTCCCCCTCGATCGGCGCGCAGGCCGCGCTGGTCGCCGCCGCGGCGCGCGCGACCTCCATCATCGAGATCGGCACCGGCACCGGAGTGAGCGGCCTGTGGCTGCTCGACGGCGCCCCCGAGGCCATGCTCACCTCGATCGACTCCGAGGCGGTGCACCAGCAGCACGCGCGCGCCCAGTTCCACGAGGCGGGCATCTCGCCGAATCGGCTCCGGCTCATCCCGGGCCGCGCCCTCGAGGTGCTGCCCCGGATGAACGAGAACTCCTACGACATCGTCTTCGTCGACGGCGATCCGCTGCAGGTCATCGAGAACGTCGAGCACGCGCTGCGGCTCGTCCGTCCGGGCGGGACGGTCCTCGTCCCCCACGCGCTCTGGCGCGGACGCGTGGCCAACCCCGCGCAGCGCGACGAGATCGCGACGGCGTTCCGCACGCTGGTGGCCGAGGTCTGCGCCTCCCCCGCCGTGGTCAGCGTGCTCTCGCCGATCGGCGACGGCCTGCTGCAGGCCAACAAGCGCCGCGCCTGACGAGCGCGGCCGACCGGGGACAGACGGAACGCCCGCCGCACGGTGTGCGACGGGCGTTCACGACGGTGCGGATCAGGCGGGAGACACCACCGACGCGAGCGCGTCGTGCAGCTCTTTCGCCTCTGCATCGTTGACCGAGACGACGAGGCGTCCGCCTCCTTCGAGCGGAACGCGCACGACGATGAGTCGGCCCTCCTTAACAGCCTCCATCGGTCCGTCTCCGGTCCTCGGCTTCATGGCCGCCATAGAGTTCCCCTTTCGTGACGTATCCCCCTATTATCGTGCATCCGCGGGGGTGTTCCGAACCGCGCCCGGAAGTCGGGCGTCAGCCGATCACGGCGGGGACCAGTCGCCGGGGGTGAACACCCAGCACAGCAGCACCCAGACGATCTGCCCGACGATCGATGCGGCCACCACGAACACCCTCAGGAGGGTCGACCGCGGCACCGCGAGCGCCCCGGCCAGCGGGAACATCGGCATCAGGATGCGGAACGTGCTCGACTGCGGGTAGAAGAACGCGAAGAGGTAGATCGCGTAGCCGCCGACCCAGAGCCGCGAGTAGACGTCGAGGCTGCGCGTGGCCCGCGAGAACAGGATCGCCAGGAATCCGAGCACCACCACGACGGTGATGCCCATGCCCGTGATCGGCGAGCCGAACCAGAGGCCTCCCCACCAGCCCCCGCCGGCGAACCAGGAGGTGAAGGGGATGAGCTCGCCCTCGCCGATGAAGACGCTGCGCCAGGCGAGCTCGGTGTCGGTGTAGGCGGTGAAGGAGCCGGTGACCGCCCAGGCGATGAGCAGCCAGGCGAACCCCACCGCGAGGGACCAGACCGTGAGGGAGACCGTGAAGGCGAACTCCCGGCGGGCGAACGGCTCGGTGCCGCGCACGTGGCGCCAGACGCGGTAGAGGAAGTAGAGGCCCGTCATCGCCGCGATCGCGAGACCGCTCGGGCGCAGGAGCCCCACGATAAGCACGACGGGGAACGTCCAGATCCACTTGCGGCGAACCAGCAGGAGGAGCAGCACGGCCGTCAGGAGGATGCCGCCGGACTCCGCGTAGCCGATCTGCAGGACTGGGGACGTCGGAGCGACGCAGAAGAAGACGATCCCCATCAGCGCCTGGCCCTCGCTGAGCGAGACGCGGAACAGCCGGTAGATCACCAGGCACGCCGCTGCACTGCAGACCAGGGCGACGAGCACCGCCGCGTTCGCCCAGTCGAGCCCGGTGATGTTCATCAGGCCGCGGACGGTGAACGGGTAGACGGGCATGAACGCCCAGGGGTTCTGCTCCACGGCTCCGGACGGCGAGAGCGGCAGGACCGACGGGTACCCCGTCATCCCGATCCGCTCGTACCAGCCGCCGTCCCACGTCGTCGCGAACCGGACGTAGGTGTCGCGGAGTCCCGTCCACTCGACGCCCTGACGCACGGCGCCGACACGGAGCATGATCACGGTCGTGACGACGCGGGACACGGCGAAGACCAGGAGCACCTGGATCCACCACGGGATCCTCCGGAGCAGACCCCAGCGGGAGCGGGACGGAGAGGCGTCCTCCGTCTCCGGCGCGATCGCGGTGGCGCTCACGCGAGCGGCCCGTGGTTCGTCGCGGAGGGGGTCGTCAGCGGGGAGCGGGCGGGTGTCGCCGCGGCTCGCCGGCGGGTCGGCCGGAGGAGGGGCGACGCGTGTCGCGGCTCACCGGCTGGCGTGAGGGGAGACATTCCGACGAGCATACCCGTGCGGGAGTCGGGAGTCCCCGGAGGAGCACCGCGCCGGGCGGGCGCTCGGCACGATCACGGCGGGGTCCAGTCCGATCCGGCGACGGCCCAGCAGATCGAGATCCAGACGATCTGGCCGCCGATCCCGAGCAGGACCAGCGCGACGCGGAAGACCGGCGAGCGCGGCACCGCCAGCGCTCCGACGAGCGGGAACATCGGGCCCAGCAGCCGGAAGGTGCTCGACTGCGGGAAGAAGAACGCCAGCAGGTAGACGCCGTACCCGGCGACCCAGGCCCGGCTGAAGAGATCGAGCCGCCGTGTCCACGGTGCGGCGAGGATCCCGACGAACGCCGCCAGCAGGAGCACCACCAGCACGACGCCGACGGCCGGAGCACCGAACCACCACGAGCCCCACCAGGCGCCGCCCTGGAACCACGGGGTCAGCGGGAGCAGCTCCTGGTAGCCGATGTAGACCGCACGCCACGCCAGCTCGGTGTCGGTGTACGCGGTCATCGACCCGGTGACGGCCCACGCCACGGCGGGCCAGAGGAAGCCGACCACGAGCCCCCACGCCGTCAGGCCCACGGCCGGCAGCCACTCCGACCGCGGGAACGGCTCCGTGCGGCGCCGGACGAACCGGTAGACGACGTACAGGCCGAGCGCGGCCGCGAAGGCGAGCCCGCTCGGCCGGGTCAGGCCCAGCAGCAGCACGACGGGCACGACCGCGAGCCAGCGGCGCCGCACCAGGAGGAGGAGCGTGACCGCGGTCAGGAGCATCGCCATCGACTCCGCGTAGGCGAGCTGCATCAGCGGCGAGGTCGGCGCCACGCAGAGCAGCAGCACCGCCGTCAGCGACTGCGACTCGCCGAGGGAGTGCCGGAAGAGGCGGTACAGGACGAGGCAGGCTCCGGCTCCGCACAGGACGGAGACGGTCACGGCGGCCGGAGCCCAGGTGAGGCCGGTGAGCGCCATCAGCGCCTTCACGACGCCCGGGTAGAGCGGCATGAAGGCCCAGGCGTTCTCCCCCACGTGGCCGTCCTGCGTGATCGGCAGGAAGCCGGGGTACCCGGTGGCCGCGATGATCTCGTACCAGCGGCCGTCCCACATCGACGCGAAGGCCGAGTAGGACGGGGAGGGTCCGGTCCACGGGTTCGCGAGCTGGTGCGCGGCGAACTGCAGCAGGATCACCGTCGTGACCACGCGGGTCGCGATGTACACCAGGAGGACCCGCGCCCACCACGGGACCAGGCGCAGGCGGAGGCGGACGGGGACGGCCGTGGCGCTCGCGCTCACGAGGACGCGGTCAGCCAGCGGCGGAGGCCCTCGGTGCACTCGGTGATCTCGTGCACCGCCACGCGCTCGTCGTCGGCGTGGGCCCGGAGCGGGTCGCCCGGTCCGTAGTTGACAGCCGGGATGCCCATGGCGGAGAACCGCGCGACGTCGGTCCAGCCGTACTTGGGCTTCGCCTCGGCTCCGACGGCCGCGAGGAAGGCCTGGGCCAGAGGTGCGTCCAGCCCCGGGCGGGCGCCCTCGGCCAGATCGTCCACCGTCACCTCGAACCCCTCGAAGAGCTCCTCGAGGTGGGCGAGCGCCTCCTCCCCGGACCGGTCGGGGGCGAAGCGGTAGTTGACCTGCACCGTGCAGAGGTCCGGGATCACGTTGCCCGCGACCCCGCCGGTGACGCGCACGGCGTTGACGCCCTCGCGGTACACGAGGCCCTCGACCTCGACCTCGCGCGGCACGTAGGCGGCGAGGCGGTCGAGGATCGGCGCGGCCGCGTGGATCGCGTTCTCGCCGACCCAGCTGCGGGCGGAGTGGGCGCGGACGCCTCGGGTGACCACGTCGACCCGGAGCGTCCCGTTGCAGCCGCCCTCCACTGCTCCGCTGGTCGGCTCGCCGAGCACCGCGAAGTCGGCGGAGAAGAGGTCGGGGCGGTGCCGGGAGAGGCGGCCGAGGCCGTTGAGGTCCGCTGCGACCTCCTCGTTGTCGTACCACATCCAGGTGATGTCGACGGCCGGATCGGAGAGCTCGGCGGCGAGGACGAGCTGCACCGCCACTCCGGCCTTCATGTCGACGGTCCCGCGGCCGACCAGGTGCTCGACGCCGTCGATCGTCTCGGCGACGACGGGGAGGTTGCCGTTGACCGGCACCGTGTCGAGGTGCCCGGCGATCACGACGCGCTGGTCGAGGCCGAGGTTCGTCCGCGCCACGACGGTGTGACCGTCGCGGATGACCTCGAGGTGGTCGTACTGCTCGAGCGCCCACTGCACCGCGTCCGCGATCTCGAGCTCGTCGCCCGAGACGGACGGGATGTCGCAGAGGATCCGCGTCAGGGCGACCGGATCGGTGCGCAGATCGAGCGGAGGGGCGGTGGTCGGATCGGCCATGCGCCCCAGGGTAGCGGCCGGACGCTCCGCGCTACCCTGATCGGCATGACCCTCGAGCACTCCGCAGACTCCTCCGCGCCCGCCTCCGCCTGGGGATACGGGCTCGCCACCGTGGCCGCCGACGGCACCGTCCTCGACACCTGGTTCCCGGAGCCGCGCCTCGGCACCATCCCGGCCGGCCGCGACCCCTGGATCGTGCCGGCGGAGTTCGAGGAGCAGGCCGGCGAGGATCCGCGCCGCGAGGTCCGCATCGACGTGGTCACGCTGCAGATCGACGTGCAGGCGCCGCCCGCCTCCACGTCCGACGCCTACCTGCGGCTGCACCTGCTCTCGCACCTCCTGGTCCGCCCGAACGAGGTGAACCTCGACGGCGTCTTCGCCCACCTGCCGAACGTGGTGTGGACGAACGCCGGTCCGGTCTCGCCGGAGTCGTTCACCCGCCTGCGACCCTCGCTCCGGCGCCACGGCATCCAGGCCACCGGGATCGACAAGTTCCCGCGGCTGACCGACTACGTCACCCCCGCGAAGGTGCGCATCGCGGACACCTCACGCGTCCGCCTCGGGGCGCACCTGGCACCCGGCACGACGGTGATGCACGAGGGCTTCGTCAACTTCAACGCCGGGACCCTCGGCAGCTCGATGGTCGAGGGGCGCATCTCGCAGGGCGTCGTGGTCGGCGACGGCTCGGACATCGGCGGCGGCGCGTCCATCATGGGCACCCTCTCGGGCGGAGGAGTGCAGCGCGTCTCGATCGGCGCGCGGGCGCTGCTGGGTGCGAACTCGGGCATCGGCATCTCCCTCGGCGACGACACCGTCGTCGAGGCCGGCCTCTACGTGACCGCCGGCACCAAGGTCGTCGTGGTCGGCGGAGCGCCGCGCGCCGACGGCGCCCCGCAGACCGTGAAGGCCGTGCAGCTCTCGGGCGTGCCGAACCTGCTCTTCCGCCGCAACTCACTCACCGGAGCCGTCGAGGTCCTCCCCCGCACCGGCGCCGGCATCGAGCTGAACGCCGCCCTGCACGCCTGAGGACGGGCGTCCGGCGCCGCCGGGCCCAGCAGGCGGCACCCCGGGACGAACCGTGCTGATCGAGTCCGCGGCGACCACGCCGCTCTGCGTCCCGCCTCGAAGGAGAGGTTCGAGCCTCGGACGGCTGACGAGAGGCGGGTGCGCTGCACAGCGAGAGCCCGCCCCCGGCGGGGACGGGCTCTCGGGGACCGGTCAGCGGTCGGTCGGCCAGTGGCGCTCGGGTGACCCCATGTAGAGCTGCTGCGGGCGGCCGATCTTGGTCTGCTTGTCGGTGTTCATCTCGCGCCAGTGGGCGATCCAGCCGGGCAGGCGGCCGATCGCGAAGAGCACGGTGAACATCCGGGTCGGGAAGCCCATCGCCTTGTAGATGACGCCCGTGTAGAAGTCGACGTTCGGGTAGAGGCGCCGCTCCTTGAAGTAGTCGTCCTCGAGAGCGAGGGCCTCGAGCTCCATCGCGATGTCGAGCAGCGGGTCCTTCACGCCGAGGGCCTGCAGGACCTCGGAGGCGCTCTCCTTGACCAGCTTCGCGCGCGGGTCGTAGTTCTTGTACACCCGGTGGCCGAAGCCCATCAGGCGCACGCCCTCCTCCTTGTTCTTCACCCGCTCGACGAACGTCGACACGCTCTCGCCCGACTCGCGGATCCGGCCGAGCATGGTGAGCACCGCCTCGTTCGCTCCGCCGTGCAGAGGGCCGAACAGGGCGTTGATGCCGGCCGAGACGGAGGCGTAGAGGTTCGCCTCGGTGGAGCCGACGAGGCGGACGGTCGACGTCGACGCGTTCTGCTCGTGGTCCTCGTGGAGGATCAGGAGGCGGTCGAGCGCCTTCGAGAGCACCGGGTCGACCTGGTACTGCTCGGCCATCGTTCCGAAGTTGAGGCGGAGGAAGTTGTCGACGAAGCTCAGCGAGTTGTCCGGGTAGAGGAACGCCTGGCCGATCGCCTTCTTGTGGGCGTACGCCGCCATCACGGGCAGCTTCGCCAGGAGGCGGATCGTGGTGAGCTCCACCGCCTCCGGATCCTTCGGGTTGGAGCTGTCCTCGTAGTACGTCGACAGGGCCGAGACTCCGGCCGAGAGCACCGACATGGGGTGCGCGCTGTGCGGGAGCGCGTCGAAGAAGCGCTTGAGGTCCTCGTGGAGGAGCGTGTGGCGGCGGATGCGCTCGTCGAAGCCCGCGAGCTCGTCGGCCGTCGGCAGCTCGCCGTAGATGAGGAGCCAGGCCACCTCGAGGTAGGTCGCGTTGGTGGCCACCTCCTCGATCGGGTAGCCGCGGTAGCGGAGGATCCCCTGGTCGCCGTCGATGTAGGTGATCTGCGACTTGGTCGCCGCCGTGTTCACGAAGCCGTAGTCGAGCGACATGAAGCCGGTCTGCTTCGACAGGGTCGAGAAGTCGATGCTCGAGGAGCCGTCGACGCTGCGCAGGACCGGGAAGTCCGCGGTGCGGTCGCCGAAGGTGAGCGTGACCTTCTCGGGGAGCTCCTGCTCCGCCGGCGCGGGAGGCGGCGTCGTGGCGCTCCCGGTCGCGGGCTCCGCGGAGCCCACCGTCGCGGTTCCGTCGCTCTGCGTGCCGGATTCGGTCACAACGCCTCCCAGGTCGTCGCGGTCGCACCCCGGAAGCGCTCGCGCGGAGCGGGCGGCGCCGGGTCTGGATCGTGGTGCAGCCGGGGCCTCGCGAGGCGCCGTCGACCGAACCACATACAGCCTATGGGCAAAGCGGGGGCACTGTGACATCGCCCAGCGCTGGGGCCAGGGCCTTGTCGGAACCCGCCAGGATCGGCCGGGTCGAGCGCCTCAGAGGCCGCCGGACAGGCGCTCGACGGCCGCGTCGATCCGCTCGTCGGAGGCCGTCAGCGAGAGGCGCACGTGCTCGGGGAAGCCCTCCCCGTAGAAGACGCCGGGGCCCGCGAGGACGCCGAGGCGGGCGAGCCGGTCGATGGACTCCCAGGCCGGGCGGCCCTCGGTCGCCCACAGGTAGAGGCCGGCCTCGCTGCGGTCGATCCGGAAGCCCGCGGACTCGAGGGCGGGCCGGAGGCGGTCGCGGCGGGAGCGGTAGCGCTCCTTCTGCGCGGCGACGTGCTCGTCGTCGGCGAGGGCGACGATCATCGCCTCCTGCAGCGGACCGGGCACGATCATGCCCGCGTGCTTGCGGACGGTCACCAGGCGCGCGATCAGGGCAGCGTCCCCGGCGACGAAGGCGGCGCGGTAGCCGGCGAGGTTCGACTGCTTGCTCAGCGAGTAGACGCCGAGGACCCCGGTGCGGTCCTCCCCCACCACGCGCGGGTCGAGGACGCTCGGGATCGGCTCGTCGGCCCAGCGGCCGTCCCAGCCGAGCTCGGCGTAGCACTCGTCCCCCGCGATCACGGCCCCCAGCTCACGGGCACGCGCGACGGCGCGCTGCAGGGCGGGCACGTTGAGCACGGCGCCATCGGGGTTGCCGGGAGAGTTGAGCCAGACCAGGCGGGTCGTCGCGGGCCATTCGGCCGGGTCGTCGGAGGCGAGCGCCTCGGCGCCGGCGATCGCCGCGCCCATCGCGTACGTCGGGTAGGCGGCGCGCGGATGCACGACCACGTCCCCCTCCCCGAGTCCGAGGAGGAAGGGCAGCCAGGCGACGAGCTCCTTGGAGCCGATCGTCGGCAGGACCTCGTCGATCCCGAGGCCCTCGACTCCGCGCCGCCGCGCGTACCAGGCGGCGATCGCCTCGCGGAGAGCGGGCGTGCCTACGGTCGTGGGGTACGCGTGCGAGTCCGTCGAGCGGGCGAGCGCGTCGCGGATCGGGGCGGGCGTCGGGTCCACCGGCGAGCCGATCGACAGGTCGACGATCCCGCCGGGGTGCTCCGCCGCCGTGCGGGCGAAGGGCGCCATCAGGTCCCAGGGGTAGTCGGGCAGCGCGCCGAGGGCCACGGGAGCGGCCTCAGTGGCTCTGCGGAGGCAGCGCCGCGATGACCGGGTGGTCCTTCGCGATCACGCCGACCTTGGCGGCTCCGCCCGGGGAGCCGATCTCGTCGAAGAACTCGACGTTGGCCTTGTAGTAGTCGGACCACTCCTCGGGGAGGTCGTCCTCGTAGTAGATCGCCTCGACGGGGCAGACCGGCTCGCAGGCACCGCAGTCGACGCACTCGTCCGGGTGGATGTAGAGCGAGCGCTCGCCTTCGTAGATGCAGTCGACCGGGCACTCGTCGATGCAGGCGCGGTCTTTGACATCGACGCACGGAAGTGCGATCACGTAGGTCACGGTGCTCCAGGTCCCTTCGAACAGTGTCTCTATCGTACGGGGGCCGACGGGGCGTCGGCGTCCGCCGGCCGCGGGGCGGCGGCGGGAGCGGCCGCCCGCAGCCGCGGCCAGGCGATCACGACGAGGGCGATGAGGGCGGGGAGGAAGGTCCAGGCCACGCCGAGGCCGTTCGCCGGGACGAGGACGGATCCGCCGGTGCTGCGCAGGGCGAGCAGCCCGATCATCCCGAGCAGGCCCATCGCGGTGCAGAACGCGACGAACCGGTCGATGAGCACGAGGCGCAGCCCGAGCAGGAGCAGCAGCACGCCGGCGAGGGAGGCGGCGAGGCCGACCGGGAGGACGACACCGCCGACCGACACGGTGCTCTGATGGGCGACGGTCGTGATCGCTCCGACCACCGCGCCGACCAGGACTCCGGCGACGCCCGAGAGCACGCGCGATCCCAGCGTCGGACGCTCCTCCGGCAGCGGCGCCGGACGCCCCGCCTGCGCGACCGGGCGGAAGCGCTCGATGCGGCCGATGGGGAACGGCGGACCGCTCGAGAGCCGGGCCTCGTCGCCCTCGACCACCAGCTGCGTCGCGTGCGCCTCGAGGGCCGCGCGCTTGCGGGCGTGGTCCTCGGCGGACAGCTCGATCACGACGTCCCCGGGGAGGGGCGGGGCCGCGTCGGGGAGGACGGCGAGGAAGCGCAGGCCCAGCAGCTCGGCGGCGCGCTCGGCGACCCGGGCGGTGCGGACGTGGTCCGGGTGGCCGTAGCCGCCGCCCGCGTCGTAGGACAGCACGACGCCCGCATCGACCTGCCGCAGGACAGCGACGAGATCGGCCACCTCCTCGTCCTCGGGCGCGGCGGTGAAGGACGCGGGATGCACCGGCTCGAGCGGCACCGGGACGCGGCCGGGCCCCCACTGCATGCCGGAGTCCCGGTAGACGCGCGGAGCGAGGCCGGGTGCGCGGGCGCCGGCCTCGCCGAGGAAGCGGTGGTCGGCGACGCCGAGGGCCGTCAGGGCGACGACGAGCTCGGTCGTCCGGTGCGCGGCCAGCTCGGCCGAGCCCTCGAGCGGAGCGAGGTCCTCGGGGATGACCTCGCCGCACTCGCCCCGCGTGGCGGTGACGACGGTGACGGAGGCGCCCTGCGCCACCAGCCGCGCCAGGGTCCCGCCCATGGTGATCGTCTCGTCGTCGGGGTGGGCGTGCACCGCCACCACCCGCTCCGCTGCTGCGTCCCGGCCCGCGTCCACTCTCCGCCTCTCGTCCTGCGCGGCCTCCGCTGCGGGCGCTTCTGGACAGCGACCGGGCAGCGGACTACAGTCGACCCGGGTTAGGCAAGGCTTACCGAACAACGGAGCCCCGCCGACCGGATCGACTCGGGGCGGGAGTCGCCCCCTCCTCGTCCACCATCGACCAAGAGAACACGCGTGCTCGCAAACTACCTCATCGGCCTCCGCGAAGGCCTCGAAGCCGGCCTCGTGGTCGGCATCCTCGTGGCCTACCTGACCAAGCTCGGCCGGCGCGACGTGCTGCCGCGGCTCTGGACCGGCATCGCCGCCGCGATCGCGATCTCGCTCGTCACCGGTGCGATCCTCACCTGGGGCCCCTCGACCCTGTCGTTCCAGGCTCAGGAGCTCATCGGCGGCGGCCTCTCGATCCTCGCGGTCGGCCTGGTCACCTGGATGATCTTCTGGATGGGCGCGAACGCCCGCAGCCTCAAGGGCGACCTCGAGTCCCGGCTCGACGGCGCCGTCGCGGGTTCGGCCCTCGGCATCGTGGTCCTCGGCTTCATCAGCGTCGGCCGCGAGGGCATCGAGACGGCGCTCTTCGTCTGGGCGAGCGTGTCCTCGAGCAGTGCGGGGTCGGGATCCAGCGCGTGGGTCGGCACGGTCGGCGCGCTGCTGGGCATCCTCAGCTCGGTCGTCATCGCGTACCTGATCTTCCGGGGCTTCGTCCGGATCGACCTCGGGCGCTTCTTCACCTGGACGGGCGGCTTCCTCATCCTCGTCGCGGCCGGCGTCCTCTCCTACGGCGTCGGCGACCTGCAGGAGGCGTCGCTCCTGCCCGGCTGGGGCACCCCGCTGTTCTCGCTCGGCCCGATCCTCCCGCCGCCCGTGACCGCGGTGGTCGGCGGCCTCTTCAACTACACGCCCGAGCCGACCGCTCTGCAGTTCGCCGCCTGGCTGCTCTACCTCGTCGTCGTCGGTGCCCTGTTCGTCCGCCAGGTCCGCCTGCGCGGCCCGCGACGGGGCAGCGCGGCCCCGGTCGCCGCTCCCGCTCCCACCTCCGTCTGACCCGCTCCGGCACCGCCGGCGCACTCGCCCCGATCCAGGAGAAGCATGTCCTCGCGCGCTCGTCCCACCCTCCCCCGCGTCACCCTCGGCCTCGCCGGAGCCGGCGCCCTGGCGCTGATCCTCACGGGCTGCGTGCCGAACACCCCCGCGTCCTCCTCCTCCGCCGCGCTCGACGTCGCGATCAGGGACGACGCCTGCGAGGTGTCGACGGCGACCGCCGAGGCGGGAGCGGTGACGTTCTCACTGACCAACGGCGGCTCGGACGTCAACGAGTTCGAGATCCTGGCCGAGGACAAGCTGCGGATCGTGGGCGAGAAGGAGAACGTGACCCCGGGTCAGAGCGTCTCCTACGTCGCTCAGCTCGAGCCGGGCACCTACTACACCGCCTGCAAGTTCCAGCAGGTCGGCGCCCCGGTCGGGCTGAGCGAGTTCACCGTGACCGGTGAGGCCACCGCGCAGTCGGCGGACGAGAAGGCGGCGACGGAGGCGGCGGTCACCAACTACGTGGCGTACGTGAAGTCGCAGGTGGGCGAGCTGCTCCCCGCGGTCGCCGAGTTCGCGCAGGCCTACGAGGCAGGCGACGACGAGAAGGCGCGCGGCCTCTTCGCGTCGACCCGCGTCTTCTACGAACGGATCGAGCCGACCGCGGAGGCGTTCGGCGACCTCGACCCGCGCATCGACTACCGCGAGGTCGACGCCGTCGCCGAGGGCCTGGACTGGACCGGCTTCCACCGCATCGAGAAGGACCTGTGGGCCCCCGCGGAGGGTGCCCTCAACTCCGACGGCACGAGCGCGCTCCTCGACTGGGCGCCCTCCACCCCCGAGCAGCGCGCCCAGTTCGGCCAGGGCCTCGTCGACGACGTGCAGAGCCTGGCCGACCTCGTGAACGCGTCCGGCTTCACCGTCTCGGTGGGCGACATCTCGAACGGCGCCATCGGCCTGCTCGACGAGGTCGCGGCCGGCAAGATCACGGGCGAGGAGGACTGGTGGTCGAGCACTGACCTCACCGACTTCGCCGCGAACGTCCAGGGCGCGGAGGTGGCGTTCGGCAACGTCGAGCCGATCGCGACCGCCAGCGGCGACGAGGGCGCCGACCTCACCGGACGGATCACGCAGCGGTTCTCCGAGCTCGACGCTCTGCTCGCGCAGTACGGCTCGATCGACTCCGGCTTCGCCGCGTACTCCACTCTCACCGCGGAGCAGAAGAAGGAGCTCTCGGACGCGGTCAACGCTCTCTCCGAGCCGCTCTCGCAGCTGACCCACACGGTGCTGGGCGTCGAGGAGCCGACCGCATAGTGGACGCCGAGCAGCACGAGGGAGCCCGGCCGACGGAGTCCGAGCAGCCCGCCGACGAACCCCGCCGCCTCTCGCGGCGCGGGCTGCTCGGCCTCGTCTCGGCGGGGACGGCCGGGCTGGCCGCCGGAGTGGGCGGCACGGTGGCCGTCACATCGTCCGCGAGCGCGACAGCCTCCTCCGCCCCGCGCACCGTGCCGTTCTTCGGCGCGAACCAGGCGGGCATCACCACCGCCGCGCAGGACCGGCTGCACTTCGCCGCGTTCGACCTCGCCGCGGGCACCACGCGCGAGGACCTCGTCGAGCTCCTGAAGGACTGGACGCTCGCCGCCTCCCGGATGACCCAGGGCCTCGAGGTCGGCGAGAACGGCGCGGTGGACGGGCCGGACACGGCTCCCCCGGAGGACACCGGGGAGGCGCTCGGGCTCGACGCCGCGTCCCTCACCGTCACGGTCGGCTTCGGACCGACCCTCTTCACGGACGAGTCCGGCGCCGACCGCTTCGGCCTCGCCGACCGCCGGCCTCCTGAGCTGCAGGCCCTGCCCCGCTTCCGCGGCGACGCGCTCGTCCCGTCGGCCGGCGGCGGCGACCTCTGCATCCAGGCCTGCGCCGACGATCCGCAGGTCGCCGTGCACGCCATCCGCAACCTGAGCCGGATCGCGTTCGGCCGGGCCTCGCTCCGCTGGTCGCAGCTCGGCTTCGGCCGCACCTCCTCGACGTCCACCGCCCAGGCGACTCCGCGCAACCTGTTCGGCTTCAAGGACGGCACGGCGAACGTGAAGTCCGAGGAGGCCGACGCCGTCCAGGAGCACGTCTGGGTCCCGTCCTCCGACGGCCCCGCGTGGATGGTCGGCGGCAGCTACCTGGTCGCGCGGAAGATCCGGATGATCATCGAGACGTGGGACCGCAGCCAGCTGGGCGAGCAGGAGCGGGTCATCGGCCGCAGCAAGGGGTCCGGAGCGCCGCTCTCGGGCGGCACGGAGTCCACCGAGCCGGACTTCGCAGCGGCCGGCGCCACCGGTGCCCCGCTGATCGATCAGGAGTCGCACGTGCGCCTCGCGCATCCGAGCGTGAACAACGGGGTGCGGCTCCTGCGCCGCGGCTACAACTTCGTCGACGGCAACGACGAGCTCGGACGCCTGAACGCGGGGCTGTTCTTCCTCTCGTTCCAGCGCTCCCCGGAGCAGTTCGTCACCGTGCAGCGGAACCTCGCGACGGACGCGCTGAACGAGTACGTGAAGCACGTCGGCTCGGCCGTGTTCGCGGTGCCGCCCGGTGCCCGCGACGAGACCGACTTCCTCGGCTCCGGCCTCTTCGCCTGATCCCTGAGAGGACCCGCACTCCGTCTCAGGATCCGGCGGGCGCACTCCACGGCGCGCCGAAGCCTGCGCCCGTAGCGTCGTCGGCGATGTCCGGGAACAGTGCGAGAAGCGGCCTGACCAAGCGCGAGCGCCAGGAGCTCGCCCGAGCGCAGGCGCGGGAGCGCCGCGAAGCGGAGAGGCGCCGGCGGCGCCGGAACCGGCTGCTCGGGCAGGGCGGAGCGGTCGTCGGGCTCCTCGCGGTCGTGGCCCTGGTCTGCTGGAACGTCTGGTCGCAGCAGGAGGTCGCGAGCGCCGGCCCGGCGAACATGCTCAGCGACGGCATCGTCCTCGCGGGCGACGGCTCGGCCGTGACGGCGACGACGAGTGCGGCTATCGCTCCGGGAACCTCCCCCGTCCCGACCGATGAGAGCGCCACGCGGGCGGGCGGAGTCGTCGCCGTCGACCTCTACGTCGACTACCTCTGCCCGTACTGCGGGCAGTTCGAGAAGGCGAACGCCGAGCAGCTGCAGTCGTGGCTGACGAAGGGGGCGATCACGCTCGAGATCCACCCGGTGGCGATCCTCGACTCCTCCTCGGCCGGCTCCGAGTACTCCAGCCGGGCCGCGAACGCCGCGGCGTGCGTCGCCGACGAGGATCCGGACCGCTTCCTCGCCGTGAACGCGGCGCTCTTCGCGCAGCAGCCGGCGGAGGGGACGACGGGCCTCGACGACGACGCTCTGCGGGCGCTGGTGACCGGAGCGGGCGTCACCGACGACGACGTCCTCGCCTGCATGACCGGGGGCGAGTTCCGGCCCTGGGTGAAGGCCGCGACCGAGCGGGCCACCTCGCTCCCCCTCGCGAACTCCTCGCTGCCGAAGCTCGAGTCGACGCCCACCGTGCTGGTGAACGGCGAGCAGTACACGGGGAAGCCGGACGACGCGGCGGCGTTCGTCTCCTTCGTCACCTCGACGCTCGAGGCGGAGTCCGCGACCCCCTCTCCCTCTCCGAGTCCGGCGGGCTGATCCGGACCGCGAGGGACGGGACCGGCGCTGCACGCTGCAGCACCGGGGCGGAGACGACGAGACCGGCCGGAGCATCGCTCCGGCCGGTCTCGTCGTGGGCGGGCGCCGAGGCGCCCGGGGCTCAGCCCTGCTTCTTGAGGCGGCTCGTCATGCGCGCGCGGGCGTTCGCATCGAGCTCCACCTTGCGGATGCGGACGACCTCGGGGGTGACCTCGACGCACTCGTCCTCGCGGGCGAACTCGAGGCACTCCTCGAGCGTCAGCTGACGCGACGGCGTCATCGACTCGAAGGTGTCGGAGGTGGACTGACGCATGTTGGTCAGCTTCTTCTCCTTGGTGATGTTGACGTCCATGTCGTCGTTGCGCGAGTTCTCGCCGATCACCATGCCCTCGTAGACCTCCTCGGTGGGGTTCACAAAGAAGGTCATCCGCTCCTGGAGCGCGATGATGGCGAACGGGGTCACGACGCCGTTGCGGTCCGCGACGATCGACCCGTTGTTGCGGGTGACGATCGCGCCGGCCCACGGCTCGTAGCCGTGCAGGATCGCGTTCGCGATGCCGGTGCCGCGGGTGGTGGTGAGGAACTCGGTGCGGAAGCCGATCAGGCCGCGCGACGGGACGATGAACTCCATGCGGACCCAGCCGGTGCCGTGGTTCGACATGCCGTCCATGCGGCCCTTGCGGGCGGCGAGGAGCTGCGTGATCGCGCCGAGGTACTCCTCCGGGGCGTCGATCGTCAGGTGCTCGAAGGGCTCGTGCGTCTTGCCGTCGACCTGGCGGGTGACCACCTGGGGCTTGCCGACGGTCAGCTCGTAGCCCTCGCGGCGCATCTGCTCGACGAGGATGGCCAGCGCGAGCTCGCCGCGGCCCTGGACCTCCCACGAGTCGGGGCGTCCGATGTCGACGATCTTGAGCGACACGTTTCCGATGAGCTCGCGGTCGAGGCGGTCCTTGACCATGCGCGCCGTGAGCTTGTGGCCCTTGACCTTGCCGACGAGCGGCGAGGTGTTGGTGCCGATCGTCATCGAGATCGCCGGGTCGTCGACCGTGATGGCCGGCAGCGGGCGGATGTCCTCGGGGTCGGCGATGGTCTCGCCGATGGTGATCTCGGGGAAGCCCGCGATCGCGACGATGTCGCCGGGGCCCGCGGACTCGGCCGGGTAGCGGTCGAGCGCCTTGGTGATCAGCAGCTCGGTGATGCGCGCGTTGGTGTGGGTGCCGTCGTGGTGGACCCAGGCGACCGTCTGCCCCTTCTTGATCGTGCCGTTGAAGACGCGGAGGAGGGCGAGGCGGCCGAGGAACGGCGACGCGTCGAGGTTGGTGACGTGGGCCTGGAGGGGCGCGTCGTCGTCGTAGGTCGGCGCGGGGATGTGCTTGAGGATCGCCTCGAACAGCGGCTCCAGGTCCTCGGCGTCCGGCAGCGTGCCGTCCTCGGGCTTGTTCGCCGAGGCGCGGCCGGCCTTGCCGGAGGCGTAGACCACGGGGACGTCGAGGATCGCGTCGAGGTCGAGGTCCGGCACGTCGTCGGCCATGTCCGAGGCGAGGCCGAGGAGCAGGTCCTGGCTCTCGGCGACGACCTCGTCGATGCGCGCGTCGGGGCGGTCGGTCTTGTTGACCAGGAGGATGACGGGGAGCTTCGCCTCGAGCGCCTTGCGCAGCACGAAGCGGGTCTGGGGCAGCGGGCCCTCGGACGCGTCGACGAGGAGGCAGACGCCGTCGACCATCGACAGGCCGCGCTCGACCTCGCCGCCGAAGTCGGCGTGGCCCGGGGTGTCGATGACGTTGATGGTGATGGGACCGTCGCTCGCGTGCTTGCCGCTGTACGAGACAGCGGTGTTCTTCGCGAGGATCGTGATGCCCTTCTCGCGCTCGAGCTCGTTGGAGTCCATCGCGCGCTCGTCCACGTGGGCGTGCGCGTCGAAGGAGTTCGTCTGCTTGAGCATGGCGTCGACCAGCGTGGTCTTGCCATGGTCGACGTGGGCGACGATCGCGACGTTGCGCAGGTCGGAGCGGGTGGCACTTGCCATGGATACGGACTCGTCTCGTGTTCTCGTGCAAAAGGGGGACCATCCATCGTACCGCAGCGAGGCGTCCGCACGGCGAAGGGCCCCGGATCCCCGCTCCGGAGGGCTCCGAGGAGCGCTCCAGGCGGGGCCGGGGCCCAGGTGACGGTCGGTCAGACCGCGAACTCGATGCCGGCGCCCGGGATGGCGTCGAGCAGCTCGCGGGTGTACTCCTGCTGCGGCGAGTCGAACACGGTGTCCGTCGGGGCGTGCTCGACGATCCTGCCCTTCTGCATCACGCAGACGTCGTCGGCGATCACGCGGACCACCGCCAGGTCGTGCGTGATGAACAGGTAGGTCAGCCCGAGCTCGGCCTGCAGGTCGGCGAGGAGGCGGAGGATCTGCGCCTGGACGAGGACGTCCAGAGCCGACACGGCCTCGTCGAGCACCACGATCTCCGGCTTCAGCGCGAGCGCGCGGGCGATCGCCACGCGCTGGCGCTGGCCGCCGGAGAGCTCGTTCGGGTACCGGCTCGCGATCACGCGCGGGAGGGACACCTGGTCGAGCAGCTCGAGGACGCGCTCGCGCTGCGACGTCCGGTCGCCGACCTTGTGCACCCGCAGCGGCTCCGAGATGGTGTTGCCGATGTTGTGCAGCGGGTCGAGCGAGCCGTACGGGTCCTGGAACACCGGCTGCATGGAGCGCCGGAGCGCCAGCATGTCGCGGCCCTTGAGCTTCTCGGTCCGTCGGCCGGCGATCGAGATCGCTCCGGACGTCGCCGTCTCGAGGCCCAGAACCAGGCGGGCGATGGTCGACTTGCCCGATCCGGACTCGCCCACGAGCGCCGTCGTGGTGCCCTTCGGGATCGAGAACGACACGTTGTCGACGGCCGTGAAGTCCTCGGCCTTCAGGCCGCCGCGGCGGATCTTGAAGACCTTGGTGAGGCCGTCGACCTCGATCATCGGGGCGCCCGAGGCGACCGCGCCGGCGTGGTGCGCGGCGCCCGCGCCGACCAGGTCGACCTCGCGGACGGCCTCCGGCTCGCCGGGGACCGACTCCACGGCCCGGCCGGCCGTCGACTGGATGCGGCGCGACGCGAGGCTGGGCGCCGCCGCGATCAGGCGCTGCGTGTAGGGGTGCTGCGGGTTCTGCAGCACCTCCACCGAGGCGCCGGACTCGACGATGCGGCCCTTGTACATGACGATGAGCTTCTCGGCGCGCTCGGCGGCGAGGCCCAGGTCGTGCGTGATGAAGAGCAGCGCGGTGCCGTCGGTCTTCGTCAGCGTCTCGAGGTGGTCGAGGATCCGGCGCTGGACCGTGACGTCGAGCGCCGAGGTGGGCTCGTCTGCGATCAGCAGCTGGGGAGCCGCGGCCAGGCCGATGCCGATCAGCACGCGCTGGCGCATGCCGCCCGAGAACTGGTGCGGGAACTGCTTGAGGCGCTTCTCCGCGTCGGCGAGGCCCGCGTTCTGCAGGACCTCGATCGCCTTGGCGCGCACCTCCTTGCGACCGGTCGCGAGGCCGTTGGCCTTGATGGTCTCCTCGACCTGGAATCCGACCGACCACACGGGGTTCAGGTTCGACATCGGGTCCTGCGGGACGTAGCCGATCCGGCGGCCGCGGATGTCCTCGAGCTCGGTCCTCGTCGCCTTCGCGAGGTCCTTGCCGTCGAACAGCACGGAGCCGGCGGTGACCTGGCCGGTGCCGGGGAGCAGGCCGATGATCGCGGCGGCGGTCGTCGACTTGCCGGAGCCCGACTCCCCCACGATCGCGACGGTCTGGCCGTGCTCGATCGTGAGGCTCACGCCGCGGAGGGCGGGGACCAGTCCGCTGCCGGTCTGGAAGCCGACCTCGAGGTCGGTGACCTCGAGCAGCGGCCCCTGCGGTGCGTTCGGTGTCGTGGCGGTCATCGGAGGGCCCTCGCCTTCGGGTCGAGCGCGTCGCGGAGCGACTCGCCGAGGAGGATGAAGCTCAGCACCGTGACCGTCAGGGCGATCGACGGGTAGATCAGCGTCTGCGGGTTGGTGCGCAGATCGCGCTGGGCCTGGCTGATGTCGTTGCCCCAGGACATGACCGAGCCGGGCAGGCCGACGCCGAGGAACGACAGCGTCGCCTCCGCGGTGATGGCCGCGCCGAGCGAGATCGTCGTGACGACGATGACGGGGGCGATCGAGTTCGGCAGCACGTGCCGGAACAGGATCGCCATGCGCGAGAGGCCGGTCGCGGTGGCGGCGCCGACGAAGTCGGCCTGCTTCACGCGGAGGACCTCGGAGCGCAGGACGCGCGCCGTCGTCGGCCAGGCGAACGCGCCGATCGCCAGGGCGATGACGAACACGTTCCGGTAGGCCGAGAAGACGGACATGATGACGACCGCGGCGAGGATGTAGGGGATCGAGAAGAAGATGTCGCCGAGGCGCATGATCACGGTGTCGACCCAGCCGCCGAAGAAGCCTGCCAGCGCGCCGCCGATGACGCCGGAGACCGTCGTGATCACGATCACGATGAGGCCGACGGTCAGCGACGTGGACGTGCCGTGGATGATCCGCGAGAAGACGTCGCAGCCCTGCTTGGTGTAGCCGAGCAGGCTGCCGTCGCCGGGGCCCTGGTTGCTGAACGAGAGCGCGCACTGGCGGGGGTCCACCGAGGTGAACAGGCCCGGGAACAGCGCGACGGCGATGATGACGAGGATCAGGACGCCCGAGATCCAGAACATGGGCCGCTTGCGCAGGTCGCGCCACGCGTCGGTCCAGAGGTTGCTGGGCTTCTCGTCGAGGCTGACGGCGTCGACCGACGCGATCGGCGTCTCCTCGAGCGGGGCCACGAAGTGGTCGATGCGGCGGGCCTTCTGCGCGCCGCCGGTGGACTCATTTGGCATAGCGGATCCTCGGGTCGAGTACGGCGTAGAGCAGGTCGACGAGGATGTTCACCACGAGGTAGAACAGCACCATGACCGTGACGAAGGAGACGACGGTCGGCCGCTCACCTCGGATGATCGCCTGATAGAGCGTGTTCCCGACTCCGGGAACGTTGAAGATGCCCTCGGTCACGGTCGCGCCGACGATCAGGAGGCCGAAGTCGGCTCCGAACTGCGTCGTGACCGGGATGAGCGAGTTGCGCAGGACGTGCACGGGGATGACGCGGCGTCGCGAGAGCCCCTTGCTGTACGCGGTGCGGACGAAGTCCGAGCCGGCCGTCTCGATGACCGAGCCGCGCGTGAGGCGGATGGCCGACGCGACCACGAACAGGGCGAGCACGATCGCGGGCAGCAGCAGCCTCTGGAACGACGCGTCGGCTCCGACGGTCGGAGGGAACCATCCCAGCTGGATCGCGAAGAAGGACTGCGCGATGAAGCAGAGCACGAAGATCGGCACCGACACGAGCAGGAGGCTGACGACCAGCGCGCTCGCGTCGAAGAAGCTGCCCTTGCGCAGACCGCTGATGAGGCCGATGGTCAGCGCGACGACGATCTCGATGACGATCGCCATCATGGCGAGCGTCAGGGTGACCGGGAAGGTGCGGGCGAGGATCTCGTTGACGGACTGGCCGGAGAACGAGATGCCGAAGTCGCCGCGGACGACGCCTCCCAGGTAGTACAGGTACTGGACGAAGAAGGGCTCGTTCAGGTGGTACTGCTCCTCGAGGCGGGCGAGGAGTGCGGGGCTCGGCGTCTTGTCGCCGAAGAGCGACAGGAGCGGGTTCCCCGGCATGGAGAAGACCATGAAGTAGATGAGGAACGTGGTGCCGATGAGCACGGGGACGGCTTGCAGGATGCGTCGGACGATGTAGGCGAGCATGTCAGCCCAGCCGGTTCCGGAGTCGCATGGATGGGGACCTCATTCGATTGTGACCGAAACAGGGCGCTCCGCCCGTGCCGTGACCTGGTGGCCGACGGCACGGGCGAAGCGCCCCAGTGGTTCGAGCTTAGTTCTTGGTGATCTCGTAGTAGAGCGGCACCGAGTTCCAGCCGAACTCGACGTTCGACACGCCCTCGCCGTAGCCGCCGGTCACGTTCGCGTACCACAGGGGCAGCGACGGGAGGTCCTTCAGGAGGATCTCCTGGGCCTGCTGGAACGTCTTGTTCGCAGCGTCGGCGTCGGCGTCCGACAGGCCCTGCTGGAGCAGGGTGTCGAACTCGGGGTTCGAGTAGTCGCCGTCGTTGGACGAGGCGCCGGTCACGTAGAGCGGTCCGAGGAAGTTGTAGAGGCTCGGGTAGTCGGCCTGCCATCCGGTCCGGAACGCGGTCTCGATCGAGCGGTCGACGATCTTGGTGCGCGCCTCGGCGAAGGTCGGGTACGCGTCGCCCTCGGCGTCGATGCCCAGCGTGTTCTTGATCGAGTTGGTCACCGCGTCGACCCAGCCCTGGTGGCCGCCGTCGGCGTTGTAGGCGATCTTGAAGGTGCCGTCCCAGGGGCTGATCGCGTCGGCCTGAGCCCACAGCGCCTTGGCCTCGTCGGGGTTGTACTCGAGCACGTCGGCGCCGGAGAGGGCGTCGCTGTAGCCGTCGATCACCGGGGAGGTGAAGTCGGAGGCCGGGGTGCGGGTGCCCTCGAAGATCACGTCGGTGATCTCCTTGCGGTCGAAGGACATCGAGATCGCCTGGCGGCGGAGCTGGCCCTCCTCGCCGTCGAAGTGCGGGAGACGGCCCGGGATGGTGAAGGACTGGAACACGGCCGAGGGCTGGTTCACGGCGCGGTCGCCGAGGTCGCTCTCGAAGGTGCCGAAGGCGGAGTCCGGGATCTGGTCGATCACGTCGACGTTGCCGCCGAGGAGGTCGGCGTAAGAGGCGTCCTGGGTGGCGTAGAAGACGATCTTCAGGCCGCCGTTCTGGGCCTCGCGGGGGCCGGTGTACTCGTCGTTCTTGACGAGCTCGATCTGGACGTCGTGCTGCCACGCGTCGTCGCCGTCGAGCTTGTACGGGCCGTTGCCGATCGGGTTCTCACCGAAGGCGGCCATGTCGTCGAACGCGGCGGCGGGCAGCGGGTAGTACGCCGAGTAGCCGAGGCTGATCGGGAAGTCCGACTGCGGGGACTTGAGCGCGACGGTGAAGGTGGTGTCGTCCACGGCCTTGAGGCCGGTGAGCTCGCTGTCCTCGGTGTCGCTGAAGCCCTCGAAGTTCGAGAAGAACGACGCGCTGAGCTGGTTGTTCGACAGCTTGGCGCCGTAGTTCCAGGCGTCGATGAACGAGCTGGAGGTGACCGGGTCGCCGTTCGTGAAGGTCAGGCCCGACTTGATTGTGATCGTGTAGTTCTGCGCGTCGTCCGACTCGATGGACTCGGCGACGTCGTTCTCGGGGGCGCCCTTGGCGTCGTAGTAGACCAGGCCCGCGAAGATCTCGTCGAGGATCTTGCCGCCGCCCACCTCGTTGGTGTTCGTCGGGATCAGCGGGTTCTGCGGCTCGGAGCCGTTGGTGGAGATGATCGCGGCGGCGTCGCCTCCCGATGCACCTCCGCCCGAGTCGTTCGAGCTGCTGCAGCCGGCCAGGACCAGCGTGCTCGCGGCGACGAGCGCCAGAGCCCCGAATCCGTAACGTCTGATGTTCACTATTCCTCCAGTGATGTGGGGGCGCGCGAGAAGTGGTTTCCCTGACGCGTGGAGTGCCGTGCGCGTGGCGACGGCGGCGGCGCACGAGACTGGTGGCCGTCGCGCGGATGCCTTCAACGAGACTATGTATTCGCCCGCTATCTGCACAAAAGCATGTGGCAACCGTTACACAGCGGTAACCGGGAGGTGGAATCCTTGCGCTGTTCTGCATGAAACGTGCGTGCCGGGCGGCCGCCGCGCAACACATCGACTTCAGAGGAGACGCACGGAGTGTCCACCGACCCGTCAGGATCCGCGCCCGGACGCCGCCGGATCCGCATCGAGATCCTGCTGGTCCTCGGGCTCTCGGTGGGCGCCTCCGCGGTCTACTCGGTGGTCTCGATCGCCAACCGGCTCACCCGCTCGACCGCACTGGCCGACCAGACCGCGACGATCAACGGCGCCCTCAGCGACCGCCCGGGCTTCGACCTCGTCTACCAGCTGCTCGCGCTCTTCTTCGACCTGGTGCCGGTGGCCCTCTGCGCGTTCCTGCTCTGGCAGAGCTCGGGCCGTCCGCTCGGGCGCCTGGGGCTCGACCTGCGCCGGCCGTTCGCGGACCTGGGGACCGGGACCGTCCTCGCGGTGGCGATCGGCGCGCCGGGCATCGCGCTGTACGCCGTCGGACGCGCGCTGGGCATCACCGTGGCGGTGGTGGCCTCGCCGCTGGACGCGTACTGGTGGACGGTGCCGGTGCTCGTGCTCTCCGCGATCCGGGCGGGAGTGCAGGAGGAGGTCGTCGTGATCGGGTACCTCTTCGCCCGCCTGGGCGATCTGGGCTGGGGGCGGTGGCGGATCCTGGTGACCAGTGCGCTGCTCCGGGGCAGCTACCACCTGTACCAGGGCATCGGGCCCTTCATCGGGAACGTGGTCATGGGCCTGGTGTTCGGACTGTTCTACCAGCGCTTCGGCCGCACCCTGCCCCTGGTGATCGCCCACTCGATCATCGACATCGTCTCGTTCGTCGGGTACCCGCTGGCCGTCGCCCTCTGGCCCGAGCTGTTCGCGCCGCCGGCTCCGCGGACGTGACGACGGACCGATCGCATCCGAGAAGCCGCAGGACCGCGCCTCGGCTCTCCACTGCCGCGGCGTGACGCCCGCACGGTGGAGCTGCTCGCTCGTCGCGACTCCGTCGAGCCGTGCCGGCACCTCCACCACGCGTTCCCCACGGTCGGGCTCCCTCGTGCATCGGGATCGCCGTGCGCCGTTCCCCCCGGATCGGGAGGACTGCGACCCACTCCGCGCCTGTGCGGGACCACCGGTATCCGCAGCCGAGGGTGGGAGATGACAGGAAGGGCTCGAGGCTCCGTTCCTGCTCTCTCACCCTCGGTTGCGGACGAGCGCGTGCGGGCGGATCAGGCGAAGGCCTCGATGGGCGGGCAGGCGCAGACGAGGTTGCGGTCGCCGTAGGCCTGGTCGATCCGGCGGACCGGCGGCCAGTACTTGCCGCGCACCAGCGAGCGGACCGGGTAGACGGCCTGCTCGCGGCTGTAGGGGTGTGTCCACTCCTCGGCCGTCAGGCACTCGGCGGTGTGCGGGGCGCCGCGCAGCGGGTTGTCGTCCACCGGCCACTCCCCCGCGCCGACGCGGTCGGCCTCCGCCCGGATCCCGATCATCGCGTCGATGAAGCGGTCGATCTCGGCGAGGTCCTCGCTCTCCGTCGGCTCGACCATCAGGGTCCCGGCGACGGGGAAGCTCATGGTCGGGGCGTGGAAGCCGTAGTCGACGAGGCGCTTGGCGACGTCGTCCACGGTCACTCCGGTCGCCGCCGTCAGCGGACGGATGTCGAGGATGCACTCGTGGGCGACGAGCCCGTTGTCCCCCGTGTAGAGCACCGGGTAGTGCTCGCGGAGGCGCGCGGCGACGTAGTTGGCCGAGAGGACGGCCGCCCCGGTCGCGGCACGCAGGCCCTCCTCGCCCATCATCCGGGCGTACGCCCACGAGATCGGCAGGATGCCGGGGCTGCCGTAGGGAGCTGCCGACACCGGTGCGCCGCCGTGGACGATCCGCTCGCCCTGCGTGCCCACGCCGTGCTCGAGCCGCTGCGCGAGCGGGTGGCCGGGCAGGAACGGCGCGAGGTGCGCCTTCGCGGCGACGGGACCGACGCCGGGACCGCCTCCGCCGTGCGGGATGCAGAACGTCTTGTGCAGGTTGAGGTGCGAGACGTCGCCGCCGAAGTCTCCGAAGCGGGCGAAGCCCAGAAGCGCGTTGAGGTTCGCGCCGTCCACGTACACCTGTCCGCCGGCCTCGTGGACGAGGCGGCAGATCTCGGCGACCTCGTGCTCGTAGACGCCGTGGGTCGACGGGTAGGTGATCATCAGCGCGGCGAGGGAGCCCGCGTGCTCGGCGATCTTCGCCCGGAGGTCGTCCAGGTCGACGTTGCCGAGCTCGTCGCAGGCCACGACGACGACGCGCATGCCGGCGAGGACCGCGCTCGCGGCGTTGGTGCCGTGGGCGCTCGAGGGGATCAGGCAGACCGTGCGGTCCTCGTCGCCGTTCGACCGGTGCCAGCCGCGGATCGCCAGCAGGCCCGCGAGCTCGCCCTGCGAGCCGGCGTTGGGCTGGAGCGACACGGAGTCGTAGCCCGTGAGGTGGGCGAGCCACCCCTCCAGCTGGTCGATCAGCGCCAGCGAGCCCTGCACGTCCGCCTCGGGGGCGAACGGGTGCAGGTCCGCGAACTCGGGCCAGCTGACCGCCTCCATCTCGGTGGCGGCGTTGAGCTTCATGGTGCAGGAGCCGAGCGGGATCATGCCGCGGTCCAGCGCGTAGTCCGAGTCGGCGAGGCGCTTGAGGTAGCGCATCATCGAGGTCTCGCTGTGGTGGCTGCTGAAGACCGGGTGCACGAGGAACGGCGTGCGGCGGTCGAGCTCGGCGGGGATGCTCCGCGCGGAGCCGCCGAGGAAGCCGAACGACGAGTCCAGCTGCCCGACGGCGGTCGCGACGGCGATCACCTCGAGGTCGGTGACCGTCTCGTCGATCGACACCGAGACCGTATCGGCGTCGACCAGGCGCACGTCGAAGCCGGCCTGGCGGGCGCGGGAGACCGCCGCCTCCGCGCCGCCGGGCACGACGACCGAGACGGTGTCGAAGAAGTCGGCGTGCCGGAGGGAGTGGCCCCGGTCGAGGAGGAGGCGCGCGAGGAGCGCGGCCCGGCCGTGCACGCGCTCGGCGATCGCGGCGAGCCCGTCCGGCCCGTGGTAGACCGCGTACATCGCCGCCATGACCGCCAGGAGGACCTGCGCGGTGCAGATGTTCGAGGTCGCCTTCTCGCGGCGGATGTGCTGCTCGCGGGCCTGGAGCGACAGGCGGTAGGCGGGGTGGCCGTCCGCGTCCTGGCTGACGCCGACGAGGCGGCCTGGCAGCTGGCGCTCGAGTCCCTTGCGGACGGCGAGGTAGCCGGCGTGCGGTCCTCCGAAGCCCAGCGGGACACCGAAGCGCTGCGTGGTGCCGACGGCGACGTCCGCGCCGAGCTCGCCCGGCGAGCGCACCAGGGTCAGCGCGAGCAGGTCGGCGGCGACGACCGCCAGGCCTCCGTGTGCCTTCACCGCGGCGAGCACCGCCGACGGGTCCCAGAGGTGCCCGGACGCGCCGGGGTACTGCACGAGGGCGCCGAAGCACTCCGGCACCTCCTCAGCGGCGGTGCGCGAGAGCGGGAGCTCGACGATGCGGATGCCGACGGCCTCCGCGCGGCCGCGCAGCAGCGCGAGGGTCTGCGGGAGAGCGTCGGAGTCGACGACGAAGACGTCGGTGCGCGCCTTCGAGGCGCGGCGCGCGAGCAGCATCGCCTCGACGACGGCGGTGCCCTCGTCGAGCATCGACGCGCCGGCCGTGTCGAGGCCGGTGAGGTCGGAGACCATCGTCTGGAAGTTGATCAGCGCCTCCAGGCGCCCCTGCGAGATCTCGGGCTGGTACGGCGTGTAGGCCGTGTACCAGCTGGGGTTCTCGAGCACGTTGCGCTTGATCACGGCGGGGGTGTGCGTGCCGTAGTAGCCGAGGCCGATCATCGGCCGACGCACCGTGTTCTTCGCGGCGAGGGCGCGCAGCTCGGCGAGCGCCTCCGTCTCGGTGGCCGGAGCGGGCAGCACCCGCGGGAGGTCGCGGACCTGGATCGACTCGGGGACGGCGGCGGTGACGAGCTCCTCCACGGAGTCGTAGCCGAGAGCCGCGAGCATGGTGCGCTGCGCGTCGGCGTCGGTCCCGATGTGGCGGGACTCGAAGGCGCCGGGGGTCCTGGTGGCCGCCATCTACTCGCCGACCAGCTCGGTGTAGGCGGCGGAGTCGAGGAGGCCGTCGGGCAGGGCGTCGAAGCGGACCCGGATCAGCCACCCCTCGCCGAACGGATCGGAGTTGACGAGCTCGGGGCTGTCGACGACGGCCGTGTTGGCCTCGAGGACCTCGCCGTCGACGGGGGCGAACAACTCGCCCACCGACTTGGTCGACTCGATCTCGCCGACGACGCTTCCGCCCTCGACGCGGGCTCCCGCCTCGGGGAGCTCGACGAAGACGACGTCGCCCAGCTTGTCGGCGGCGTAGGCGGTGATGCCGACGGTCGCGACCTCTCCGTCGACCCGGATCCACTCGTGGTCGGAGGTGTACTGCAGCTCGGTGGGCACGGCCATGTCAGTTCTTCTTTCTCGAGTAGAAGGGGAGCTCGGTGACGGTCATCGGGAGGCGCGTGCCGCGGATGTCGACGGCGAGCGCCGTCCCGGGCTGCGCGGAGGCGGGGGTGACGTAGGCCATCGCGATCGGGACGCCCAGGGTCGGCGAGAGGACGCCGCTGGTGACCACTCCGACCTCGTCGTCGCCGGAGAGGACGGCGTAGTCGGCGCGGGCGGCGCGGCGGCCCTCGCCGACGAGCCCGACGAGCACGGGAGCGTCTCCGGAGGGCCCCTCCTCGCTGGCCGCGCGGCCGACGAAGTCGATCGGCTTCCCGAAGGCGACGACGCGGCCGAGGCCGGCCTGCGCGGGGAAGACGTCGCGGGAGAGCTCGTGGCCGTAGAGCGGCATGCCCGCCTCGAGGCGGAGGGTGTCGCGGGCGGCGAGGCCGGCGGGGACGAGGCCCGCTCCGGCGCCGGTCTCGGCGAGAGCCTGCCAGAGCGCGGGAGCGGAGTCGGGCGAGACGTAGATCTCGAAGCCGTCCTCGCCCGTGTACCCGGTGCGCGCGATCAGGATCGGATGCGCCTCGAAGGTCGCGGGCACGGCGCGGTAGTAGCGCAGCTCCGCGAGGAGGCGGGCGGCGTCGTCCGTGTCGAGCACGGACTCCGCTCCCCGCTCGGTCTCGACGGCGAGGCCCTGGACGTTCTGCAGGATCTCGAGCGAGCGCGGTCCCTGCAGCGCGATGAGGGCGACGTCGTCGCTCTCGTCGAACAGCTCGCACTCGAACATCGCGGTGCGGTCGCGGAGCGTCTCGACGACGATGTGCCGGTTGGCCGCGTTCGCGACGACCATGAAGCGGTCCTCGCCCGTGCGGTAGACGACGAGGTCGTCGATCACGCCGCCCGTGCGCTCCAGGAGAAGGGTGTACTTCGCGCGGCCGGCGGCGACGGCCGAGATGTCGCTCGCCAGCGCGTAGTCGAGGGCGTCGACCGCCTCGGGGCCGACGACGAGGATCTCGGCCATGTGCGAGAGGTCGAAGAGGCCGGCGGCAGTGCGCACGGCGTGGTGCTCGGCGAGATCGCCGGAGTAGCGGACCGGCATCTGCCACCCGGCGAAGTCGGTGAAGGACGCGCCGGCGGCGACGTGCACCTCGTGCAGGGGCGAGTAGCGGGCTTCGGGGCTGGTCGTCGGGGTCTCGGACATGAGTTCTCCATTTCGTCGCAGTGCTGGACTCGCGCCGCGTTCGCGGCAGAGCACAGCAGTGCCGTGGGAACTCCCCCTCTGTCGTGGAGCCTGAGAGATTCGCGCCGCCCCGAGGGGTCGAGCGCTTTCACCATGGGCGGATCCGAGCGGATCGCTTTCCAGAGTGGCCAGTTCGACGCGGTACAAGACCTGAGAGATTGGCGGGGAGGCTTGCTCCTTCGGTGCCGACCTGAGTCGGCTCTCCCGCGTCGCGTATTGCGGCCCGGTATTCGGTTGTGCGGTCAGCCTAGCGGGCGGGGCGGGCCCGTAGCGGCGTGTCGCTTCTCCCGCTAGGTGTTCAGGTGTTGGTGACACTAAGCTGATCCCAGCACTTACAGTCGGTGCGACTCTTAGTAGGGGGCATCGGATGCCGGACGTGCAGCTTGCCGTGTCGACGGTGATCTTCGCCCTGCGGCCGCACCCGGAGACCGGAGCGAGCACCGTCTGGATCCCCGTCGTCCGGCGCATCCGCGAGCCGTTCGAGGGACTCTGGGCACTGCCCGGCGGACCGCTGCATCCGGACGAGGATCTCGCCGAGTCGGCCCGCCGCACTCTCCGCGAGACCACCGGCCTGGCTCCGCGCTACCTCGAGCAGCTCTACGCCGTCGGCGGCACCGACCGCTCCCCCGGTGAGGACCGCGTCGTGTCGATCGTCTACTGGGCGCTCGTGCGCTCCGCCGAGGCCGACGAGGCCATCGTGGGAGAGAACGTCGCCTGGCTCTGCACCGATCTGCCGCTCGAGCTCGCCTTCGACCACGGACTGATCGTCGACTACGCCCTCTGGCGCCTGCGCAACAAGATGGAGTACTCCCGCATCGCGCAGGCCTTCCTCGGCGGCGCCTTCACCCTGTCCCAGCTGCGGGAGGTCCACGAGGCCGTCCTGCAGAAGCCCCTCGACCCGGCCAACTTCCGCCGGACGATCGAGAGCTCCGGCACCGTGGTGCCCACCGGGGAGCGCCTGACGGGCACCCGCCACCGTCCCCCGCGCCTCTACCGCTACGACGAGTCGGCGGCGCTCGTCGACAACGGCCCGCTGCCCGTCTGAGCGCGCCGCCCGACTCCCCCACCCGCCTCACGAGGAGAACACCGTGACATCCGTCGACAGCACCATCCGGCTCATCGAGGGCGGCTCCGCGCCCGGCGCCACCTGCGCGCCCGAGCTCGCGGAGGCCCCCTGGTCGTTCGACCTCGGCCTGCCCGCCTACGGGCCCGGCGCCTCCCAGGCCGACCCGATCCCGGCCGACGCCCCGGTCCAGGGACGTCTGCCGGAGGAGTACACGACGGCGAGCGCCGACGAGCTGCACCACCGCATCCTCGCGGCGAAGGAGACGCTCGGCGAGCGGGTCGTCGTGCTCGGGCACTTCTACCAGCGGGACGAGGTGGTGCAGTACGCCGACTACGTGGGCGACTCGTTCCAGCTGGCGAAGGCGGCGACGAGCCGGCCCGACGCCGAGGCCATCGTCTTCTGCGGCGTGCACTTCATGGCGGAGACGGCCGACATCCTCTCCGGACCGGAGCAGGCCGTGATCCTCCCGAACCTGGCGGCCGGCTGCTCGATGGCGGACATGGCCGACATCGACTCCGTCGAGGACGCCTGGGCCGAGCTCACCGAGCTCTACGGCACCGAGCCGGACGCCGACGGCCGCGTGCCGCTCGTCCCGGTCACGTACATGAACTCCTCCGCCGCGCTGAAGGCGTTCTGCGGCCGCAACGGAGGCGTGGTCTGCACCTCCTCGAACGCGGCGACCGTGCTCGAGGACGCGTTCGCGCGCGGGCAGCGGGTGCTGTTCTTCCCCGACCAGCACCTCGGCCGCAACACCGCCAAGGCGATGGGCGTGCCGCTGGAGCGGATGCCGATGTGGAACCCGCGGAAGCCGCAGGGCGGCTCCGACACCGCGACGCTCCTGGACGCGCAGGTGATCCTCTGGCACGGCTTCTGCTCGGTGCACAAGCGCTTCACGACGGCCCAGATCGCGAAGGCGCGCGCCGAGCACCCGGGCGTGCGCGTGATCGTGCACCCGGAGTGCCCGATGGCGGTCGTCGACGCGGCCGACGAGTACGGCTCGACCGACTACATCGTGAAGGCGATCCAGGCGGCACCCGCGGGATCGACCTTCGCGATCGGCACCGAGATCAACCTGGTGCAGCGCCTCGCCGTCCAGTACCCGCAGCACACGATCTTCTGCCTCGACGACGTGGTCTGCCCCTGCTCGACCATGTACCGCATCCACCCCGGCTACCTCGCCTGGGTGCTCGAGGGACTGGTCGCGGGGACGGTGCTCAACCGCATCGAGGTCGCGGAATCGGTGCAGGCCGAGGCGCGCACCGCCCTCGAGCGGATGCTCGCGGCCGTTCCGCCCGCCGGGCCGACGGCGGTCTGACATGGCGCGGGTCGTCGTCGTCGGCAGCGGCATCGCCGGGCTGGTCGCCGCGCTGACGGCGCAGCACCGCCACGAGGTGCTGCTCGTCACCAAGGGCGCGCTGGCGGAGTCGTCGACGCGCGCCGCGCAGGGCGGGATCGCCGCGGTCACGGCGCCGGACGACTCCGTGGCGCTGCACGTGGAGGACACGCTCACCGCCGGTGCGGGCCTCGCCGTGCGCTCGGCGGTCGAGGTGCTCTGCGCCGAGGGGCCGGAGGCTGTCGCGGTGCTGCAGGAGTGGGGCGTCGGCTTCGACCGCGAGGGCGGCGAGCTGGCGCGGGGACTCGAGGGCGCCCACTCGCGTCCGCGGATCCTGCACGCCGGCGGCGACGCGACGGGCGCCGCGATCGAGGCCGCTCTCGTGGCGGCGGTGCGGGCCTCGTCCGTCGAGGTGCGCGAGCACGCCGCCCTGGTCGACCTGGTGGGGGAGGGCGGCTCGGTCACGGGCGCCGACGTCCTGCACGACGGCGTGCTCGAGCGCCTGGCGGCCGACGCGGTCGTGCTGGCCACCGGAGGCGCCGGGCAGCTCTACCGGCACACCACCAATCCGTCCGTCGCGACCGGGGACGGACTCGCCGCCGCCCTGCGGGCGGGAGCGGAGACGGCGGACCTGGAGTTCTACCAGTTCCACCCGACCACGCTCGCGCTGCCGGGCGGCTTCCTCGTCTCGGAGGCGGTGCGCGGCGAGGGCGCGGTGCTGCGCGACGCCGCCGGCGAGCGGTTCCTGGCCGGGGTGCACCCCGAGGCCGAGATGGCGCCGCGCGACGTCGTGGCGCGCGCGATCGCGGAGCGGATGCGGCTGCAGGGCGGACTGCCCGTGCACCTGGACGCCCGGGCGATCGACTCCGAGGTGCTGGCGAAGAGGTTCCCGACGATCTCGGCGGCCTGCCGCGAGAACGGGCTCTCGCTCGCCGACGACCTGCTGCCCGTGACTCCGGCCGCGCACTACTGGATGGGCGGGATCGCGACCGACCTGGACGGGCGCACCAGCCTCCCCGGGCTGCTCGCAGTGGGCGAGGTCGCCCGCACCGGCGTCCACGGCGCGAACCGCCTCGCCTCCAACAGCCTGCTCGAGGGCGTCGTGTTCGCGCGCCGCGCGGCGCTCGCCCTCGACTCCCTCTCCTGGAGCGGCGGCCCGGTCGCCCCTCCCCGCGCCGTCGTCCCGATGACGCTCGACCGCGCCGCTCTCCAGGACGCGATGTGGGCGGGAGCCGGCCTCTCCCGGAACGCGGCGGGGCTCACAGCGGCGCGCGACGTGCTCGTCGCCTCCGCCTCGCCCGCTCCGCTCGGACTGAGGACGCTCGAGGACGCGAACCTGCTGACCTGCGCCCTCGCTCTCATCGACGCCGCGCTCGCGCGCACGCACTCCGTCGGCGCCCACCACCGCACCGACTCCCCCGACCCCGCGACGGCGAGCGCCGCCGCCCCCACCAGAGAGGCGGCCCTTCCGTGCTGACCCGCCAGAGCATCGACCGCGTCGTCACCCTCGCCCTCGAGGAGGACGCGCCCTGGGGCGACCTGACCTCCGACACCCTCCTCCCCGCGGACGCCACCGCGAGCGCCGCCCTCATGGCCCGCGAGCCCGGCGTCCTCAGCGGCGGCGCCGTCCTCGTCGGCACGATGCGGCAGGTCGACTCCCGGATCCGCTGCTCGGTGCTCGTAGAGGACGGCGCGGTCTTCGAGGCCGGGCAGACCCTCGCCCGGATCGAGGGCCCCGCGGGCGGCGTGCTCCGCGGCGAGCGGGTCGCGCTCAACCTCGTGCAGCGGATGAGCGGCATCGCCACCCTGACGGCGCAGTACGTCGCCGCGGTGGAGGGGACGCGCGCCCGCATCGTCGACACCCGCAAGACCACGGCGGGCCTGCGCGCGCTCGAGAGGCACGCCGTCCGCAGCGGCGGCGGCCGCAACCACCGCTTCTCGCTCTCGGACGCGGTGCTGGCAAAGGACAACCACCTCGCGGTGCTCGCCGCGCGCGGGATCGACCTGACCGCGGCCCTGCGGGCGGCGCGCGCCTCGATCCCGCACACGGCGCACCTCGAGGTCGAGGTCGACCGGCTCGACCAGATCGAGCCCGCGCTGGCGGGAGGCGCGGACACGATCATGCTCGACAACTTCACCCCCGAGCTGCTCCGCCAGGGCGTCGCCCTCATCGGCGGGCGGGCCGTGGTCGAGGCGAGCGGCGGCGTCGACCTCTCGACCGTGCGCGCGATCGCGGAGGCGGGGGTCGACGTGATCTCCGTCGGCGCGCTCACCCACAGCGTCCGCTCGCTCGACCTCGGCCTGGACATCGCGGTCGAGTGATCTACCTCGACCACGCCGCGACCTCGCCCGTGCGCCGCGAGGTGCTGGAGGCCATGTGGCCGTTCCTCACCGCGGAGTACGGCAACCCGTCGAGCAGCCACTCGCTCGGCGACGCCGCGGCGCGCGCGCTGGAGGCGGCGCGCGCTCACGTGGCCCGCTTCCTCGGCGGCCGCGCCTCCGAGACGCTCTTCACCTCCGGCGGCACGGAGTCGATCAACACGGCGGTCAAGGGCCTCGCGCTGGGATCGCCGAGCGGACGGCACCTGGTGATCTCGGCGCTCGAGCACGAGGCGACCGTCGAGTCGGCCGACCACCTCCGGCGCCTGCACGGCTTCGAGGTGTCGACGGCCCCCGTCGACGCGACCGGCCTGCTCGACCTCGACGCGCTCGCCGCGCTGGTCCGGCCGGACACCGCGCTGGTCTCGGTGCTCGCGGCGAGCAACGAGATCGGGACGGTGCAGGACGTGCCGGCGATCGCGGCGCTCTGCCGATCGCGGGGCGTGCCGCTGCACGTGGACGCCGTCCAGGCCGCCGGCTGGCTGGACGTCGCGGGCTGGGGCGCCGACGCGGTCTCGGTCTCGGGGCACAAGCTCGGGGCGCCGAAGGGCGTGGGGGCGCTGCTGCTGCGCAGCCGGCTCCCGTTCGAGCCCCTGCTGCACGGCGGCGGCCAGGAGCGGGAGCGGCGCTCGGGCACCGAGAACGTGGCCTTCGCGGTCGCGCTCGGCACCGCGGTGCGCCTGCTCGATCCGGACCGCGCGGCACGGGTCGGAGCGGTCCGGGACGCGTTCGCCGAGCGGGTCGCGGCCCTGGCGCCCCGGGCCGTGCCGCTGGGCTCCGCGGCGCACCGGCTCCCCTCGATCGCGGCGTACGCCGTCCCCGGGCGCAGCGGCGAGTCGACGCTCCTCGAGCTGGAGGAGCGCGGCGTCGTCGTCTCGAGCGGCTCGGCGTGCGCCGCCGGGCGCGACGAGCCCTCGCCCGCGCTGCTGGCCCTCGGCCTCGACCCCGACGTCGCCCGGACCGCCGTGCGGTTCAGCTTCGGCGAGGGCGCCACGCTCGAGGAGGCCGAGGCCGCGTCCTCCGCGCTCTCCGCGGCCCTCACCTGAGACCTCTCGCAGCGGATCCCCGTCGATCGGGAATGTCCGGGGCGTCCGCCGCTGTTCTCCCTCCGTACCCCGCATCCGCGCCCGCGAGTCGAGCCGTCGATGCGCCCCTCACACCGATCCCCTCACGACCGGAGAACACCTGTGACCGAGCGCAGCACCCTTCCCGCCGCGCGGCCCGCCGCACCCGCCGCCGCCACGACCCTCGAGCCGCGCAGCCGCCTGGTCATCAGCCTCCTGCTGGTGTCGGCGTTCGTCGTGATCCTCAACGAGACGATCATGAGCGTGGCGCTGCCCGACCTCATGCGCGACTTCGACGTCGAGGCGCACGTGGGCCAGTGGCTCTCGACCGCCTTCATGCTCACGATGGCCGTGGTCATCCCGATCACGGGCTACCTGATCCAGCGGCTGCACACCCGCACGCTCTTCGCCGCCGCGATGATCCTCTTCAGCCTCGGCACGCTCACCGCCGCGCTCGCCCCGACCTTCGCGGTCCTCCTGGCGGCCCGCGTGGTGCAGGCCGGCGGCACGGCCATCATGATGCCGCTGCTGATGACGACCGTCATGACGCTGGTGCCCCCGGCGATCCGCGGCCGGATGATGGGCAACATCTCGATCGTCATCTCGGTGGCTCCGGCCGTCGGACCGACGATCTCGGGCGTCATTCTCAACTTCCTCGGCTGGCGCTGGATGTTCTGGATCGTGCTGCCGATCGCGATCGGCGCGCTGCTCCTGGGCCTGCGCAAGGTCGAGAACGTCACCGAGCCCCGCTCCATCCCGATCGACTCGCTCTCGGTCGTCCTCTCGGTCTTCGGCTTCGGCGGCCTCGTCTACGGCCTGTCGAGCCTCGGCGAGGGCGGAGCCGCGGTCGTCGCGCCGTGGATCCCGTTCGTCGTCGCGGGCCTCGGCCTCGCGGGCTTCATCGCGCGCCAGCTCCTGCTGCAGCGCACCGACCGGGCCCTGCTGGACCTCCGGACCTTCTCCTCCGCGAACTTCACCATCGTCATCGCGATGATGGCGGTCAGCATGTCGGCGCTCTTCGGCACGCTGATCCTGCTGCCCCTCTACACGCAGAACGTGCTGGGCCTCACTCCGCTGGAGACCGGGCTGCTCCTGCTCCCCGGCGGCCTGCTGATGGGCCTGCTCGCGCCGTTCGTCGGCCGCGGCTACGACCGCTTCGGCCCGCGCGTGCTGCTCGTGCCCGGCTCGATCGTCGTCGCCGGCGCACTGTGGGGGTACACCCTGCTCGCGGCGGACTCGTCGCCCTGGTTCGTCCTCTCGCTGCACGTCACCCTCAGCCTGGGCCTCGCCTTCGTCTTCACGCCGCTGTTCACCGCCGGCCTCGGCTCGGTGCGCCCCTCGCTCTACTCGCACGGCAGCGCGATCATCGGCACCGTGCAGCAGCTGGGCGGCGCGGCGGGCACGGCGCTGTTCGTCACCGTCCTCTCGATCCGGTCGGCGGAGCTCGCGCAGGGCGGAGCCGACGAGGTCGCCTCCTACGCCGGCGGCATCCACTCCGCGTTCCTGTGGGGCGCGTCGATCGCGACGGTCGCGATCGTGGCCGCGTTCTTCGTCCGCCGCCCGGCGGAGTCGGACGCGCCGCTCCCGATGGCGCACTGAGCCGGGCGGGCCGACCCCGCCTGTTCACCTCCGCGTCACCCCGCCTCCCTACGGTGTCGCCCCGGCCGCCGCGCTCCCGATCGCGCGGCCGGGACGGAGACGAGACGTGACCGAGACGGCCGGCCCCCAGGACGTGCTCGACGCCGGAGCGGCCACCCCTCCTCCCCGCACGCTGGTCGATGTCCTCCGCGACACCGCGGAGCGCCACCCGGACGCCTCCGCGCTGGAGGACCCGGCCGGAGCGCTCAGCTACCGGGAGCTGCTGGCCCGCACGGTGCAGCTCGCGGGCGAGCTCACCACCGCAGGGGTCCGACGCGGCGACCGCGTCGGCATCCGCATGCCCAGCGGCTCCCGCGAGCTCTACCTCGCGATCCTGGCCGTCCTCGCCGCGGGAGCCGCGTACGTCCCGGTGGACGCGGACGACCCCGAGGAGCGGGCGCGCCTCGTCTTCGGCGAGGCCGCCGTCCGCGGCGTGATCACCGGCTCCGGCCGCTTCGAGCGCACCGGCGCCGACGAGCCGGCCGCACGCCTGTTCACCGCGAGCGCGCCGCACCCGAGCACGGCGTCGATCCCGCTGCTGCAGCCGCCCTCGCTCGAGGACGACGCCTGGATCATCTTCACCTCCGGCTCCACCGGAACCCCCAAGGGAGTGGCGGTCAGCCACCGCTCCGCCGCCGCCTTCGTCGACGCTGAGGCGCGCCTCTTCCTCCAGGCGGAGCCGCTCGGCCCCGGGGACCGCGTGCTGGCCGGTCTCTCCGTCGCGTTCGACGCGTCCTGCGAGGAGATGTGGCTCGCCTGGCGGCACGGCGCCTGCCTCGTCCCCGCTCCCCGCTCGCTGGTCCGCAGCGGCATGGACCTCGGCCCCTGGCTGACCACGCACGGCATCACCGTGGTCTCGACCGTGCCGACCCTCGCGGCGCTCTGGCCCGCGGAGTCGCTCGAGAACGTCCGCCTGCTGATCTTCGGCGGCGAGGCGTGCCCGCCGGAGCTCGGCGAGCGCCTGGCCGTCGAGGGCCGCGAGGTCTGGAACACCTACGGGCCGACCGAGGCCACCGTCGTCGCCTGCGCCGCGCCCCTCGGCGGGCCTCCCCCGGTGCGCATCGGGCTGCCGCTGGACGGCTGGCGGCTCGCCGTCGTGGACGCGGACGGACAGCGGGTCGGCGAGGGCGAGGTCGGCGAGCTGGTCATCGGCGGGGTCGGGCTCGCGCGCTACCTCGACCCGGTCAAGGACGCCGAGAAGTACGCGCCGGCACCGCTCCTGGGCTGGGAGCGGGCCTACCGCTCCGGCGACCTGGTGCGCTTCGAGAGCGCCGGCCTCGTCTTCCAGGGGCGCGCGGACGACCAGGTGAAGCTCGGCGGTCGGCGGATCGAGCTCGGCGAGGTCGAGGCGGCGCTGCAGGCGCTCCCCGGAGTCTCGGGGGCGGCGGCCGCGGTCCGCACCACGGCGGCCGGCAACCAGGTCCTCGTCGGCTACCTGGCCCTCGCCGGCGGCCGGGAGCTCGACCGCGACGCGGCGCTCGCCCGCCTGCGTGAGGAGCTGCCCGCATCCCTCGTGCCGCTGCTGGCCGTGGTCGAGGAGCTGCCGACCCGCGTCTCCGGCAAGGTCGACCGCGCCGCACTCCCCTGGCCGCTCGCCGTGGGCACGACCGAGGACGCCTCCCTCGACCCCGAGGAGGCGTGGCTCGCCGCCCTCTGGCGCGACGTGCTCGGCGTGCCGGTCGACGAGCGGGCGAACTTCTTCGACCTCGGCGGCGGCTCCCTCGCCGCCGCCCAGCTGGTCGCGCGGATCCGCGAGCGCGACCCCGAGTTCACGGTCGCCGACGTCTACGCCCACCCGCGTCTCGCGGCGATGGCCGCCGAGATCCAGAGCCGCTCGACGGGCATCGCGGAGGTGTCCGCTCACCGCATCGCGCCGGTCCCCCTCCGGATGCGCGTCCTGCAGACCCTCCTCGGCGCACCGCTGCTCGTGCTCGGCAGCGCCCGATGGATCACCGCGATCCTCACCGTCACCGCGGTGCTCGACCTCGTGCCGGGGTTCGGCTGGCTGCCCACCGCTCCGCTCGCCGCACTGATCCCCGCGTTCGCGCTCTTCCTCACGCCGTTCGGGCGGATGGGGCTCACCGTCCTCGCCGCGCGCACCCTGCTGCGCGGGATCCGAGCCGGAGACCACCCGCGCGGCGGGAGCGTGCACCTCCGGCTCTGGCTGGCCGAGCAGATCGCGTTCCAGCTCAAGGCCGTGAGCCTGGCGGGTGCGCCCTGGGTCGCCTACTACGCCCGCGCGCTCGGCGCTCGCATCGCCGACGACGTCGACCTGCACTCCCTCCCTCCGCTGACCGGGATGCTCACGCTCGGGCGCGGCGCCGCGATCGAGCCCGAGGTCGACCTCTCCGGCTACTGGATCGACGGCGACGTCCTGCGCGTCGGCGCCGTCCGGGTCGGCGCCGGCAGCACGGTGGGCGCGCGCAGCACGCTCCTCCCCGGCGCCCGGATCGGCAAGCACGCGCAGATCGAGCCGGGATCGGCCGTCTTCGGGCGGGTGCCGGCCGGGCAGCGCTGGGGAGGATCCCCCGCCCAGCGGCTCGGCAGGGCGAACGCCGGGTTCCCCTCGGAGCGCCCGGCGCGCCGCCCGGGCTGGGTCTGGGCGTACGGAGCGTCCGCGGTCGGCCTCGCGGCGGTCCCGGTCCTCGCCCTCGCGGCCGGGCTCGCCGTCGTGGCCGCCGCCGTGCGCGGCTCGGCCGGCCTCGGCGCCGCGCTCGGGCCCGCTCTCGCCGCCCTCGTGCCCGCCGTCGCCGTCTCCGGAGTCGTCCTCGCCGCTCTCGTCGTCGTCCTGGTGCGCCTGCTCGGCCGGGGCGTCGAGCCGGGCACCCACCCTGTGCGCGGTCGGATCGGCTGGCAGGTCTGGTCGACGGAGCGGCTGCTCGACTCCGCGCGGGTCCTGCTCTTCCCGCTCTACTCGGGCCTGTTCACCCCGGTCTGGCTGCGGCTCCTCGGCGCGAAGGTCGGACGCGACGTCGAGGCCTCGACGGTGCTGCTCCTGCCCGCGATGACGACCATCCGCGACGGCGCGTTCCTCGCCGACGACACGCTCGTCGCCTCCTACGCGCTCGGCGGCGGCTGGATGCGGCTCGCCCGCGCGGAGATCGGCGAGCGCGCGTTCCTCGGCAACTCCGGCATGGCCGCTCCCGGTCACACTGTGCCCGCCGGCGGACTCGTCGCCGTCCTCTCCTCCGCGCCCCGGAAGTCGAAGGCGGGCTCGTCGTGGCTCGGCTCACCGCCCGTGCGGCTGCGGCGCACCGTCGTCGAGGCGGAGTCGGCGCGCACCTTCCGCCCCGCCCGCCGACTCCGCGCGGCCCGCATCGCGTGGGAGCTCGGCCGCTTCGTCCCGGTGGTCGTCTCGGTCGCGATCGGCCTCGGCGTGGTCGCCGGACTGCTGGCGCTGATCCAGACGCTCGGGGCGGTGCTCGCCGCGCTCGTGGGAGGCGTCGTGCTGCTGGCCGCCGGGGCGGTCGCCGCGGCCGTCTCCACCGCCGCGAAGTGGATCCTGATCCAGCGGGTCGAGCCGAGCGAGCAGCCGCTGTGGTCCTCGTTCGTCTGGCGGAGCGAGCTGGCCGACGCCTTCACCGAGATGGTCGCCGCGCCCTGGTTCGCCCACGCCGCCGCGGGCACTCCGGCGCTGGTCTGGTGGCTGCGGAGCCTCGGCGCCCGGATCGGACGCGGCGTCTGGTGCGAGAGCTACTGGCTCCCCGAGGCCGATCTGATCTCGCTCGGCGACGGAGCGACCGTGAACCGGGGCTGCGTCGTGCAGACGCACCTGTTCCATGATCGAATCATGAGCATGGATCTCGTGAGCCTCGACGCCGGCGCCACCCTGGGCCCGCACAGCGTGATCCTCCCCGCCGCGCGGATCGCCGAGCACGGCACGGTCGGCCCGGCCTCGCTCGTCATGCGGGGGGAGCTCGTGCCCGCGGGCAGCCGCTGGAGCGGCAACCCGATCGGCCCGTGGCGCGAGGTGCGCGTCGCCGACTACCACGCGCCCGTCGCGTGAGCCCCGCGCTGACCGGGCTCGAGACCGCCGGCGACCCCTACGTCCCCGGCATCGGGAACACCGGCTACCGCGTCGAGTCCTACGACCTCGACCTCGACTACCGCGTCGCCTCGAACCGCCTGGCCGGCCGGGCGGTGCTGCGGATCGTCGCGCTGCAGCCGCTCCGGCGGTTCTCCCTCGACCTCTCCCGGCTCCGCGTGGCCCGCGTCCGGATCGACGGACGCCGCGCCCGCCACGAGCAGGCGCCGCACAAGCTGCGGGTGTCCCCCGCCGAGCCGCTGGCCGCCGGCGAGAGCGTCGACGTCGAGATCGAGTACAGCGGCCACCCCGCCCCCCGCGCCAGCCACTGGGGCGAGCTCGGCTGGGAGGAGCTGGAGGACGGGGTGCTCGTCGCCTCGCAGCCCTCCGGCTCCTCCACCTGGTTCCCCTGCAACGACGACGTCGCCGAGAAGGCTCCGTACCGCCTGCGCGTCACCGCCGAGGAGGGCTACGCCGTGCTCGCGAACGGGGTGCTCGTCGACTCGAGCGCCCGCTCCGGCCGCCGCACCTGGCTCTACGAGCAGCGCGAGCCCAGCGCCGCGTACCTCGCCTCGGTGCAGATCGGCCGCTACGCGATCGAGGAGCGCGTGCTCGCCGGGGTCGCGGTGACCCTCGCCCGCCCCGCCGCCCTGGCCGCTCGGGTCGCGCACGACTTCGCTCCGCTCGAGCGCATGCTCGCCCTGTTCACGCGGCTGTTCGGGCCCTACCCCTTCGCCCGCTACTGCGTCGTCGTCACGGCGGACGAGCTGGAGATCCCGCTCGAGGCGCAGGCGATGGCGGTGTTCGGCGCCAACCACGCCGACGGCCGCGGCGGCTCGGAGCGCCTCATCGCTCACGAGCTCGCGCACCAGTGGTTCGGCAACAGCGTGGGCATCGCCCGGTGGCGCCACATCTGGCTCAACGAGGGGTTCGCCTGCTACGCGGAGTGGCTGTGGTCGGAGGAGTCGGGCCGCGCCACCGCCGACGCCTGCGCCCGCCGCCACCACGCGGTGCTGCGGGCTGCGGCGCAGGATCTCGTGCTCGCCGATCCGGGGCCGGTCGCACTCTTCGACGACCGCGTCTACAAGCGCGGCGCGCTCACCCTGCACGCGCTGCGGCTCACCGTCGGCGACGAGCCCTTCCTCCGGCTGCTGCGGGAGTGGACGTCCCGCTACGCCTCCGCCGCCGTCACCGACGAGGAGTTCCGCGAGCTCTGCACCGAGGTCCTCGGCGAGGGCGTGGACGACCTGCTCGACGCCTGGCTCCTCGACGAGGAGCTGCCGCCGCTACCGTCCCGGCGCTGACACCAGCGAGTCCGCGAGCGCGTCGCCGTGCTCGCGCCGCCAGCCGATGATGGGCCCGGCGCCCGCGTCCCCCATCGGCCCGAGGGCGACGCTGACCCGCAGCGCGGGGTCCAGCTGCGGCTCGGCCAGCCGGAAGCGGACGCCGTCGATCCGCGCCTCCGCCGCGTGGTGCGACTCGTGCACGTGCACCCGGCGCGGGTCGAGCTCGAGCCCGCGGCCGTCCGCCTTCAGCGCGGCCTCGATCCGGGTCCAGTGCAGGACGGGGTCGGCGGGGCGCATCCCGCCCGTGGCGAAGGGCGCCCCGGCGATGCGCGTGATCCGCTCCCCGCGCTCGGGCGTGCCCAGCGTCGGCTCCACATCGACACCGACCGCACCGGCGCTGCTCGCCGCGACCACGACGGCGCCCGCGCAGTGCGCGATGCTCACCGACAGCAGCTCGAGCGCGATCCCGCGTCCCTCCAGCCGCGGCCGGCCGTGCGCGCCCCCGCAGCGCGGGCAGCACGCGACGACCCGGACCTCCGACGCGCGCGTCCCCGTGAGCTCGGCCGCGAGCATCCGCAGGAGCACCCGCCCGAAGACGAAGCGCTCGGCCGCCGACGCGGCGACCGTGCCGACGTAGCGCTCGCGCTCCTCGTCGCTCAGCAGCGGCAGCAGCCGCTCGGCGTCCAGCGTCTGCTCGTCGAGCGCCAGCCAGCGCAGGTGCACCCCCGGCAGCTCCGCGCCGATCCCCGACTCCCCCATGTCCGTCCCCCCGGTCAGCTCGTCGCGGCGTGCTCGCCGCGCTCGTACACGTCCGCGGCCGATCCGACGATCAGCGGGTCCGGACCCAGCGGGCCCACGACCTCCTCGTCGCGTCCGTCGTAGTCGTACAGGCTCAGCACGTAGCGCATGGCCTCGAGCCGGGCGCGCTTCTTGTCGTTGCTCTTCACGATGGTCCAGGGAGCGTCGGCGGTGTCGGTCGCCGCCATCATGGCCTCCTTGGCCGCGGTGTAGTCGCCCCACTTGTCGAGCGAGGCGAGGTCCATCGGCGAGAGCTTCCACTGGCGCACGGGGTCGATCATGCGGATCGTGAACCGGGTGCGCTGCTCCTCCGCCGAGACCGAGAACCACAGCTTCACCAGGTCGATGCCGTCGCCGACGAGCATCCGCTCGAACAGCGGCGTCTGGCGGATGAACTCGTCGTACTGCGCCGACGTGCAGAAGCCCATCACGCGCTCCACGCCGGCCCGGTTGTACCAGGAGCGGTCGAAGAGGACGATCTCGCCGGCGGCCGGCAGGTGCGAGACGTAGCGCTGGAAGTACCACTGACCGGCCTCGCGCTCGGTCGGCTTCTCGAGCGCGACCACGCGGGCTCCGCGCGGGTTGAGGTGCTCGGTGAAGCGCTTGATGGTGCCGCCCTTGCCCGCGGCGTCGCGCCCCTCGAACACGACCACGAGTCGGCGCCCGTGCTTCTTGATCCAGTTCTGCAGCTTCAGCAGTTCGATCTGGAGGAGGCGCTTGCCCGCCTCGTACTCCTCGCGCGACATCCGCTCGTCGTAGGGGTAGCCCTCGCGCCAGGTGTCGATCTGCGTGCCGTCGCGGCGCAGGAGCACCGGATCGTCGTCGTCCTCGTCCAGCACGACGAGGTCCCGCGCGTCGGCGGGCGTGAGCGTGCGGAGCAGCTCGGGAGTGGGACGGAGGGCGTCATCGGCGGTGTCGGGCACGGAGGGACGCTAGTGCGCCCGTGCGACGCTCCGGTGAACGGCGGGTATCCCCGCGTCTGCGGGGAGGACGGTCGGACGGGCTGCCGCGCCGATCGCGGTCCCGGCCGCCGCATGCGCAGGCTGATCACAACGGCTGTACGCGACCGAGGCTGCAGTGCTCGATCCGGGGCGCTCCCGCGAGGATCGACCGGCTCCGCCTCGTCTCGGGACGGCGTCAGCCGGTGAACGCCGCAGGAGGCAGGTCGGTCTCGCCGCCCTCGACCGCGTCGAGCAGCCGGTCGACCACGTCCTGCGGCGCCAGACCCGCGCCGAAGCGGGGCGCGTCTCCCGCGAGAGGGTGCCGGGACAGCTCGGTCTCGGTGTGGCCGGGACGCGCGTCGAGCAGGAGGACGCCCGCCCGCTTGTACTCGCGGGCCGAGGCCTTCACGAAGGAGTGCAGTGCCGCCTTCGAGGCGGAGTACGCGGCGAGTCCCGCGGTCGGAGCCTCCGCCACCACGCCGCTGATGGTCAGCGCGAACGGCTCGCGCCCCTCGCCCGCCGACGCGACGAGCGACGGCAGCGCGGCGGTCAGCACCCGGATCGGCGCCAGCGCGTTCACCTCGACCAGCTCCTCCAGAACGGCCGGATCGAGCTCGGCGGAGGGCCCGAAGGCCACGACGCCCGCGGCCACGACGACGCCGTCGAGGCGCCCGTGCCGCTCGAGCACCTCGGCGACCACGCGCCGGGGCTCGTCCTCCCCGCGCAGGTCGGCGACCAGGGGTGTCTCGCCGAGCGCCGCGGAGTCGCGCCCCGAGCGCACCGCGACGGCACCGCGCGCCTCCAGCGAATCGGCCAGGAGGCGGCCGAGGCCGCCCGAGGCTCCGAGGACGAGGACGACGGCACCGTCGAGACGAGTCATGTGGCGAGCCTAGACGGGTGCGCTGTCGCGGATCGGCACTACCGTCCGAGCGACCGGGCCCCTACCGTGAGGCCCATGACACGACTGCAGAGCCGTGCCGTGCTGCACCGCCTGCTCGAGGTCCTCGAGGATCCCGCCCCCGTCACCATCGGCCACGCGCGTCACGTCCGGATGCTCGTCCGCGAGGCTCTGGAGTGGATCGCCGGCCCTCGGGCGCACGAGTCCGGTGCGTGGAGCGGCCCCGCTTCGGGAGAGCCCGCGGCCGCGCTCGCCCCCCAGGATCCCGCCGCCACGGACCCGGGTCTCTGACGCTCCCGCCCTCCTCGTAGACTCGTTCGCCGGAGGAACGGGGGGGGTCGATGGACGAGGGTGCGCCGGCGGGCTGGTACCGCGACGAGGCCGATGCGGCCGAGATGCGCTGGTGGGACGGCAGGCGGTTCACCGGGGCGCGCCGCTCCGCGCAGGACAGTGCCGCGGTGGTGCGGGACGCACCCGTCACCCCCGTCACGGAGCGCGTCGTCTACCGCCTCCCGAACGCCGACGGCGCCCCGAGCGTCGACGCCCTCGCCGAGGCCGAGCGGATCGAGGAGATCGCCGATCTGATCGGCCGCACGCTCGAGCAGGGCGAGATCGACGAGCGGACCCTCGAGGTCGACCTGATCCCCGAGCCCGACCACCCCACCGGCCTCGACGCCGTCTCGGTCCGGGTCGGCGGCCGCGTCCTCGGCTACCTGCCGAACGCCTCCGCCCACCGGGCCGCTCTCGACCGGGTCGTGGCGAGCGGAGCCGTCCCGGTCACGACCGCGCGCCTCCGGGTCGAGCGCGGCGAGGAGGGCCTGCGGGCCGTCCTCCGCGTCGCCCTCGTCGCCCCCGAGCTGCTCGTGCCGCTCAACGAGCCGCCCGTCGAGCGCCACTCGATCCTCCCCTGGTCGCGGGGCCTGCCGGTCCTGCGCGAGGACGAGCACTTCGCCCGCCTCTCGACGGTCGTCCCGGCGAGCGGCCGCGGCCTGCTGCTGGTGACCCTGCACCCGGCCGGCGACCTCGTCGAGCTCCGTCTCGACGGCGAGCGGGTGGGCGAGCTCTCCCCGACCCTCTCGGCGGATTTCGCCCCGACCCTCCGCCACCTCGCGAGCCTCGGCCTCACCGCCGCCGCCTACGCCTCCCTCCGCGGATCCCCGCTGAAGGTCGAGCTCACGCTGCAGGCCGCGAAGGCCGCTGAGCTGCCCGCCGAGTGGGTCGACGGCCGTCCGGTCGCTCTTCCCCGACTCCTCCCGCCGGCCCGGACCTACACCGTCCCGCCCTCGTACACGGCGCCGCTGCGTCCCACTCCCCGCAGCTCGGAGGCGGTCTCCCGCTCGGTCCGCCGGACCGTCGCCTGGGTGGTCGTCGGCGTCTGCACCCTCGTCGGGCTGTCGAGCTGGCTGATCGGGGACGTGCTGAACTGACGGGGCGGGGCGGACGTCCGGGGATGTGACCGGCCTCGTGTCGGACTCCCGGGATCGGCGATCCCGCACCTCCGCGCAGAAGCGCCCGGCTCGCGGATCCGGGGATCCGAGCGAACCGGGCGCCTCGGGCCGAGCGCGGCCGTCCTACACGTTGAAGCGGAACTCCACGACGTCGCCGTCCTGCATGACGTAGTCCTTGCCCTCGATGCGGGCCTTGCCCTTCGCGCGGGCCTCGGCGATCGAGCCGGTCTCGACGAGGTCGTCGAACGAGATGATCTCGGCCTTGATGAAGCCCTTCTGGAAGTCGGTATGGATGACACCGGCGGCCTGGGGCGCGGTCCAGCCCTTCCCGATGGTCCAGGCGCGCGTCTCCTTCGGGCCGGCCGTGAGGTATGTCTGGAGGCCCAGGGTGTCGAAGCCGATGGTCGCGAGCTGGTTGAGGCCCGACTCCGTCTGGCCGGTCGACTCGAGCATCTCGGCGGCGTCGGCCTCGTCGAGGTCGATCAGCTCGGACTCGATCTTCGCGTCGAGGAAGATCGCCTTCGCCGGCGCGACCAGGGCTGCGAGCTCAACCTTCCGGGCGTCGTCGGTCAGCACGGCCTCGTCGACGTTGAAGACGTAGATGAAGGGCTTGGCGGTCAGCAGGCCCAGCTCGCGGATCGGCTCCAGATCGATCGAGGAGGCCGACAGCGGCTTGCCCTGGTCGAGGAACTCGCGCGCCTTCTTCGCGGTCTCGACCACGATCGGCTCGATCTTCCTGCCCTTGAGCTCCTTCTCGTAGCGGGCCTCGGCCTTCTCGAGGGTCTGGAGATCGGCGAGGACCAGCTCGGTGTTGATCGTCTCCATGTCGCTGGCGGCGTCGACCTTGCCGTCGACGTGGACGACGTCGGAGTCCTCGAAGCCGCGGATGACCTGCGCGATGGCGTCGGCCTCGCGGATGTTCGCGAGGAACTTGTTGCCCAGGCCCTCGCCCTCGGACGCGCCGCGCACGATGCCGGCGATGTCGACGAAGGAGACGGGCGCCGGGAGGATGCGCTCGGAGCCGAAGATCCCGGCGAGCACCTCGAGGCGGGAGTCGGGCAGGTTCACCACACCCACGTTCGGCTCGATCGTCGCGAACGGGTAGTTCGCCGCGAGCACCGTGTTCTTGGTCAGTGCGTTGAAGAGCGTCGACTTGCCGACGTTGGGGAGACCGACGATTGCGATAGTGAGAGCCACGGGCATCCATCCTACGGCGTGGCGGCGGAAGGGCCGGGCGGGCGGGCGGAGAGGAACGGGAGGCGCCCGGCCCGCGGCCGGCGGTGCTCCCGGCCGCTCGGGGCGACGCGCGCGCGACGCTCCCGGCGGCGTCGGAGGTGCGTGAGAGGCTGGAGCGTGCCCATCGACTTCACCGCCATCGACTTCGAGACCGCCAACTCGCACGGGGCCTCCGCCTGCTCCGTCGGGCTCGTCAAGGTCCGCGACGGCCGCGTCGTCGACCGCGCCGGCTGGCTCATCCGCCCGCCGCTGGGGTACGACGACTTCCTCGAGTGGAACACGCGGATCCACGGCATCCGCAAGCACGACGTGCACGCCGCCGCCTCCTGGGTCGACCAGTTCGCCGACCTGGCGGCCTTCGCCGGCGAGGACGTGTTCGTCGCGCACAACGCCGGCTTCGACATGGGCGTCATCCGCGCAGCCTGCGCGGCGACCTCCCTCGAGCACCCCGAGTACGACTACCTCTGCTCGCTGCAGCTCGCCCGCAAGACGTACGAGCTCGACTCCTACCGTCTCCCCGTCGTCGCCATGGCCGCGGGCTTCGAGGACTTCCGCCACCACGACGCGTCGGCCGACGCCGAGGCGTGCGCCGCGATCGTCGTGCACGCGGCCCGGCGGCACGGCGCCGCGAGCATGGCCGAGCTCGGCGAGCTGGCCGGCGTCTCCGTGAAGCGCCTGCGCCCGAAGGCCCCCGTCGCCGCCTGACGTCCGTCGTGCCGAGCCGGCTCGAGACGATCGGCTCAGCCGCGGGGGTCGCCGAACCAGGTGCTGAAGATGCGCCAGAAGTTCCGGTTCCCGTAGGCCGAGCAGTCGTCGCCCTCGCCGTAGAGGTTCGCGAGCGCCGCCGCATTCGGCTGGTACGGCGTGTAGTAGTAGAGACCCGCCGTGGCCGCGTTGGCGATCGTCACCGGGGCGGTACCGCAGGACTCGTCCGGGGAGTAGCGGACGTCGCCGGCCGCGCCGACCGGGTACCAGTCGAAGCTCGAGTCCGGATTCCGGTAGCGCTGGAACTGCCACGCCGCTCCGTACACCTGCGCGGCGAAGCCGTAGGAGTCCGTGTCGCAGTCCGCGGTGTCCGGGCAGCCGTAGCCCGTGGCACTGCGGAACTGCCGCTCGCTCGGCTCCGGATCGGTCACGAGCGACTGCTCCTTCTGCAGCAGCACCAGGAGGACGGCCGGATTCACGCCGCACGCGCCGGCGACCGAGGTGATGATCTCCGCGGCCGGGACGTCGCGTCCGGCGGGCAGCGCGTCGCACTGCTCGTCGGCCGTGATCGCCGCGGTGTCCTCGGCGTAGTCGCGCAGGCACGGCACCGGCCCGCCCGCGCAGTCGGGGACGCGGGCGTCGAGGAACGCCTGCACCGTGAGCGGTCCGAACGCGTCGCCGTCGAAGAAGACCTCGTCGGAGATCAGGTCGCCCGGGTCGAAGTCGGCCGCGACGGGGCCCGGCTGGAGGAAGGTCCACAGCCGGACGGTCTGCGGCTCGGACGGCACCGCGGCGAGGCGCGTGCCGTCGACGGAGCCTCCCAGCAGGAGTGCCACCAGCGCCGCGACGACGACGACCGCACCGCCCCGCCGGCGTCGGAGGCCGGTCGGGGACGGTGCGGTCGGGGTCATCCCTCCACGCTAGTGGCGGGGTCGCGGGCGATCAGCCGCAGGGGGTGAGCCGCGCGACGTCCTCCGAGAGGGTGGTGGGACCGCCGAGGAGGACGACCCGCTGCGCTCCCGACTTCGCGATGTCGGTCAGGACGGCGCGGGGCACGCAGTTCGTCGGCACGGCGAACAGCGGGCTGTTCGAGTAGCCCGCCGCCGTGGCTCCGGCGAGGGCGTCGGGGAAGTTCTCGCCCGTCGCCAGGAACACGGTCTTGGCCCTCGAGAAGGCTGCCCGGTTCAGCTGCTCCGAGGTGTCGTAGCGGTCGACTCCGCCGATGCGGGTGATCGTCGGCACCGGAAGCGAGTTCTTGATCCCCTCGCTCACCGACAGGGGGCTGCCCGCGATGGTGAGGTTCTGCACCTTGAGCTTCGAGAGGATGCCCTTCGTCACGGCGTCGGCCGTGCTGCCGGTGCCGTTCACGAGGACGACGGGTGCGTCGACGGAGCCGGCCGCGGCGCTCGCGCCGAGCGCGTCGGGGAACTTCTCGCCCGTGGCGAGCCAGGCCCGCGTCGAGCCGCCCGAGAACGCGCTCTGGATGATGAGCCTGGACGTGTCGTAGCGGTCCTTCCCTCCGATGCGGTCCACCGTCGGCGAGTAGGACCTCAGCTGGTTCAGCAGGCCGTCGCCGACGCTCAGTGCGGAGCCGACCACGACGATCCTCGCCGGCTTGAGCCGGCTGAGCTCGTCGCGAACGGGCTGCGACATCGAGTCGCGGTCGACCAGGAGCAGCGGACCCTTCTGCTTGGCCGCGGCCGGGGCGGCGCTCAGCGCGTCGGGGAAGTTCGCGCCGGTCGCGATGTAGACGACGGGGACGTTCGGGCCGAAGACGGCCTTCGAGATCTCGACGGCGGTGCCCTGGCGGTCGGTGCCGGCCAGACGCGAGACGTCGATCCCGGCCGACGTGCTCACGGTCGAGCAGCCGAGATCCTTCCGGCCGGGGCCCCGGGAGTCGCCCGAGCCGACCCAGCGGTTCCACTCGACGGAGTCGGTGGAGACGCAGACCTGGTAGGTGCCGGGTGCCGAGACGGGCGTGGTGGCGCCGAAGCCGTGTGCGCGGCCGGCGACGGAGTACTCGCCCGGGATGTCGCCGCGGTCGCCGTTCGCGGTCTGCGTGCGGACCGTGCGGGTGCCGTCGGGGCCGGTCACCGTGACCGTCGTGGTCAGCGCGGCCTGCTGCGTCGTCGGATCGACGGCCCAGCCGGACACGCTCAGCGTGCTGCCCGAGATGCGCGGGGCGTCGACGCGTCCCGCGGGGGCGATCCCGGCGTTGGCCAGGGTGCCGTTCGGGTTCCAGTCGCTGAAGAGGTACCAGAAGTTGATGTTGCCGTAGGTCGCGCAGGCCGCGTTGCCGGAGCCGGTGAGCGCGTAGTCGTTGGGCTGGTACGGCGTGTAGTAGTAGAGGTCGGCCGTGGCCTGGTTGCGGATGGTGACCGGTGAGGAGCCGCACGCGGTGCTCGGGTAGTAGGCGACGTTCGGCGTCGTGCCCGGAGCGTAGGTGGTGAAGTTCGAGCCGGAGCCGGGCGGGTTGGCGTAGCGCTTGAACTGGCGGGCCGCGCTGTAGACCTGGGTGAAGAATCCGGCGGAGCCGGGGTCGCACGCCGCGGTGTCCGGGCAGTTGTAGCCGGTCGCCTTGGCGTAGTCCTCGGGGCTCGGCGTCGTGTCGGTGACGAGGCTGCGCTCCTTCTGCACGAGCACGACCAGGGCGAGCGGGTTGATGCCGCAGGCCAGGCCGACGCGCGTGAAGATCGAGGCCGACGACTCGCTGCCGGAGCCCTGGTAGGCGCTGCACATCGCGTCCGCCGCCTTGGACGGCGTCGCCTGCGAGAAGTTCTTGAGGCAGGGGGCGGTGCCGGCGGTGGAGCACCGGCTGCCCTTCTCGTCCAGGAGCGACTGCACCTGGCCGGTGCTCAACGCGTCGCCGTCGAAGAACTGGGCGTCGCTGACGATGAAGCCGGCGCGGAAGCTCTTCGTCTCCTCGGCGCTGTACTGCGTCGACTGGTCCGGGACGCCGAGGTCGGCGCGGTCGAGGGACGCGTCGAGAGCGCCGGTCTCGACCGAGACGGTCGACGGCGCGTCCTCGGCGGCGGAGGCGGAGGTGATCGGGACGAGGGCGGTGCCGAGCCCGACGGCGAGAGCGAGCGCGGCCGTGAGCAGGCGCGATGAGCGGTGGTGATTCCCCATGATCGCGAAGTCTACGAGGCGGTCGCAGGGCGTCCTGGCCCTCGTTCGGTGGTCGTGGCGCGTCGATCGCTCGATGTCGGAGGTGCGTGGTGTCATCGGCGGCATGGATCTCTCCTTCGTCCTCGGCCTGGTGGTCGGTGCGCTCCTCGCGGGAGTCGTGGCCGTCCTCCTCGCCCGCTCCCGCACGCCCGACGCCGCCCTCGCCCTCGACCTCGCGACGGCCCGCGCCCGCGCTGAGGGCCTGGAGGAGCGGCACGAGGCCGTCGTCGAGCAGCACCGCGAGCACCTCGGCTCCGCCCGCGACCAGATCCGCGAGCTCCAGGAGCAGCTGCGCGTCGTCGCCGAGCGCGAGCGGCACGACGCGCGCATCCTGCAGACCCTCTCCCCCGTCGCCGAGAGCCTGCGCGGCATGCAGGAGGCGGTCGGCCGGCTCGAGCGCGAGCGCGCCGCCCAGTTCGGGGCGATCACCGAGCAGCTCGAGGGACAGCGGGCGGCGGGCGAGCAGCTGCGCTCGACGACCGAGACCCTCGCGTCCGCGCTCCGCTCCACCACGAGCCGCGGCGCCTGGGGCGAGACGCAGCTGCGGAACGTCGTCGAGGCCGCCGGGCTCACCCAGCGGGTCGACTTCGACGTGCAGTTCGGGCTCGAGGGCGAGGCGGGCCGCGGCCGCGCCGACATGGTGGTCCGCCTGCCCGGCGGCAAGGCGATCGCGGTGGACGCCAAGGTGCCGTTCGACGCGTACCTGGAGGCGAGCGCGATCCCCGCGGGCGCCGGCGGAGAGGAGGAGGCGCGGCGCGCGGGGCTCCTGCGCGCGCACGTCCGCGCCCTCCGCGGCCACGTGGACGCGCTGGCCGCCCGCTCCTACTGGACCGGGCTCCCGGCGAGCCCCGAGTTCGTCATCGCGTTCGTCCCGAGCGAGCCGCTGCTCGCGAGCGCGCTCGACGCCGACCCGAGCCTGCTCGAGTACGCGTTCCGCAAGCGCGTCGCCCTCGCCTCCCCCGTGACCCTGTGGTCGGTGCTGAAGACCGTCGCATACACCTGGCAGCAGGACGTGCTCACCGACGACGCCAAGCGCCTGCTCGACCTCGGCAAGACGCTCTACGCCCGTCTCGGCACCCTCGCCGACCACGCCGAGGGCCTGCGCCGATCGCTCGAGAAGACGGTCGACTCCTACAACGCCTTCGCCGGCTCGCTCGAGAGCCGCGTGCTGGTCACCGCGCGCCAGTTCGACTCCCTCGACGAGTCGCGCGTCATCGCCCCGGTCGGAGGAGTCGCCTCCTCGCCGCGCCGCCTCACCGCCGTCGAGCTGCTCGCCGCGGACGACGAGTCCGAGCGGAGCGCGTAGGGTCCCGGGTCCCCGCTGAGCGAGCACCGGGCGTGCAGGCCGGGCGCGAGCGGCGCCGTCCATCCGGCTCGACACCCGGACGACCGCAGCTCGCGACGGCGCTCCACCTCCGCGGCTCGGCGGAGGAGCGCCCGCGAGGCGTCTCGAGACCCGCCGCGGCCCCGCCCGCTCGCCTCGGTGACCGAGGCCGGTGTCCTTCCGCGTCCTGCACGCCGAGACGCCGCCGCACTCGACGAGTGCGCCGTCAGCGGGGCGGCGCCTCGGCAGCAGTGCGGCGTCTCTGAGAGAGCGTGACGGCCTAGACCCACTTCTCCGCGAGGTGCTGGGCGGTCACGCGGCGGATGGTGCCTGAGCGGGAGCGCAGCACGATGGACTCCGTCGTGATGACGTGGCCCTCCTTGCGCACGCCCTTCACGAGCCCGCCGTTCGTCACTCCGGTCGCGACGAAGTAGGTGTTGTCGCTGCGGACGAGGTCGTTGGCGTGGAGGACGCGATCGAGGTCGTGGCCGGCGTCGATGGCGCGCTGGCGCTCGTCGTCGTCCTTCGGGCGGAGGATGCCCTGGATCACTCCGCCGAGCGCGCGGATGGCGCAGGCCGTGATGATGCCCTCGGGCGTGCCTCCGGTGCCGACGCACATGTCGAGTCGGGAGTCGTGGCGAGCGGCGTTGATGCCGCCCGCGACGTCGCCGTCGAGCAGGAGGCGCGTGCCGGCTCCGGCCGCGCGGATGTCCTCGATCAGCTGAGCGTGGCGCGGGCGGTCCAGCACCGCGATGCGCATCTCCTCGACGGGCTTGCGCTTGGCGCGGGCCAGGGCGCGGATGTTCTCGCCGATCGGGCGCTGGATGTCGATGATCCCGACGCCCTCGGGCCCGGTGACGATCTTCTCCATGTAGAACACGGCGGAGGGGTCGAACATCGCGCCGCGGTCGGCGACGGCGATCATCGAGAGCGCGTTCTGGCGCCCGGCCGCGGTCAGCGAGGTGCCGTCGATCGGGTCGACGGCGATGTCGGCGGCGGGCCCCGAGCCGTTGCCGACGTGCTCGCCGTTGAAGAGCATGGGCGCGTTGTCCTTCTCGCCCTCGCCGATCACGACGACTCCGTCGAAGTTCACGGTCCCGAGGAAGGTGCGCATGGCGTCGACCGCTGCGCCGTCGGCGGCGTTCTTGTCGCCCTTGCCGATGAAGGGCACGGCGCGGATCGCGGCGGCCTCGGTGGCGCGGACGAGCTCCATGCCGAGGTTGCGGTCGGGGTGGAGGTAGAGCGAGTCGTTGTCGATCACAGAGCGGAGTCCTTCGTCGTCGAGTTCGTGCACGTCGTCGCAGGACCCGCGGAGCGGATCCCCATCCCTGCCCGAAGCCTAGTCCAGGGCCCTCCACAGGCGGAGGGACCGCGGAGGGGCGCCTCGCTAGACTCGTCCGCGACGCGGGCCTCGCCCGACCCCCCTTCGTTCATCCGTCAAAGGAGATGCCATGCCCGTCGCTACCCCGGACCAGTACGCAGAGATGCTCGACAAGGCGAAGGCGGGCGGCTTCGCCTACCCGGCGTTCAACGTCTCGTCGTCGCAGACGATCAACGCGGTCCTCCAGGGCCTCACCGAGGCGGGCTCGGACGGCATCATCCAGGTCACCACCGGAGGCGCGGACTACTTCGCCGGCCACACCGTGAAGAACCGCGCGGCAGGCGCGATCGCCTTCGCGAGGTTCGCGACCGAGGTCGCCAAGAACTACCCGGTCACGGTCGCGCTCCACACCGACCACTGCCCGCAGAACGCGCTCGAGGGCTTCGTCTACCCGCTGATCGCCGCCTCCGAGGAGGAGGTCAAGGCCGGTCGCGAGCCGCTCTTCCAGTCGCACATGTGGGACGGCTCCGCGATCCCGCTCGACGAGAACCTCGCCATCGCGAAGGAGATCCTCCCGCGCGTCAAGAACATCAACGCCATCCTCGAGGTCGAGATCGGCGTCGTCGGCGGCGAGGAGGACGGCGTCTCGCACGACATCAACGAGCACCTCTACACCACGCTCGACGACGCGATCGCGACCGTCGAGGCCCTCGGCTTCGGCGAGCAGGGCCGCTACATGGCCGCCCTCACCTTCGGCAACGTCCACGGCGTCTACAAGCCGGGCAACGTCCGCCTGCGCCCGGAGCTGCTCCGCGAGATCCAGGACGGCCTGCAGGCGAAGTACGGCACCGGCGCGCTCCCCCTCGATCTCGTCTTCCACGGCGGCTCGGGCTCGACCGACGAGGAGATCGCCGAGGCGGTCCGCAACGGCGTCGTCAAGATGAACATCGACACCGACACGCAGTACGCGTTCAGCCGCTCCGTCGCGGACACCGTGCTGAAGAACTACGACGGCTTCCTCAAGGTCGACGGCGAGGTCGGCAACAAGAAGGTCTACGACCCGCGCTCGTGGGGCAAGATCGCCGAGACCGCGATGGCCGCGCGCGTCGCCGAGGCGACCCGTCAGCTCGGCTCGGCCGGGAACTCCGGGAAGTAGGGCACCGCTCCGTGACGAACGCACACGATCAGCCGGGCGACAGGCGTCCGGAGCCGCAGTACGGCGAGTACGCGCCGCCCGGCTGGTCGTGGCAGCCGCCGGAGGACGCCGTGGTCGTCCCCGATCCGCGGGGGTCGGAGACCGACCCGAGGCCCGCGACCGCTCCGGCCGCGAAGCCGGTCGCGTATCCCGTCGACCGCCTGCTCACGATCGTGCTGCTCGCGCTCGGCGTGTTCTTCGCCGTGCCGACGCTGCTCGACCCCTCGAGCTTCGCGACGACCCTCCAGGAGCTCTACCGCTCCCAGGGCATCGGCACCTACGCGTCTCCGGAGCTCGCGCGGATCCTCGGCGTCGTGGTGGCGCTCGCGCAGTCGCTGATCGTCGCCTTCGCGGTGTGGATCTCGATCCGGCGGCTCCGCGCCGGCAAGCGCGCCGTGCTCGTCCCGATCCTCGGAATCGCGGCGACCGTGCTGCTCTCCCTGATCGTCGCGGCGATCGCGATCCTGGGCGACCCGACGTTCGCGGAGTACGTCACGCGCATGTCGGGCTCGCAGGGCGGCGCGGGCACCGACGTCTAGCGTCGATCCCCGTCCGACCGGACACGGAAGAGGCCGCCGCTCCCGAGGGAGGGCGGCCTCTTCCGTGTCCGGGCCGGAACGCTCTAGGCGCCCGCTCCCGCGCTGATGCGTCCACCGACGCCGCGGGCGTCGCGCTTGCCGGCGACGTCCTTGCGCAGCTCCTTGGGGAGCGAGAACATCAGGTCCTCCTCCGCGGTCTTGACCTCCTCGACATCGCCGTACCCGGCGGCGGCGAGGTCGTCGAGGACCTCCTGGACGAGCACCTCGGGCACCGAGGCGCCGCTGGTGACGCCGACGGTGCGGATGCCCTCGAGCCACTCCTGCTTGATCTCGCTGGCGTAGTCGACCCGGTAGGCGGCCTTCGCGCCGTACTCGAGGGCGACCTCGACGAGGCGCACGGAGTTGGAGGAGTTCGCGGAGCCGACGACGATGACCAGCTCGGCGCCCGCGGCGACCTTCTTGATCGCGACCTGGCGGTTCTGCGTGGCGTAGCAGATGTCGTCGCTCGGCGGGTCCTGCAGGTTGGGGAAGCGCTCGCGGAGGCGGCGCACCGTCTCCATCGTCTCGTCGACCGAGAGCGTCGTCTGCGAGAGCCAGACGACCTTGTCCGGGTCCTTCACGACGATGTTCGGCACGTCGTCGGGGCTGCCGACGAGGGTGACGTGATCGGGAGCCTCGCCCGCGGTGCCCTCGACCTCTTCGTGGCCCTCGTGGCCGATGAGGAGGATCTCGAAGTCGTCGCGCGCGAAGCGGACGGCCTCGCGGTGCACCTTCGTCACCAGGGGGCAGGTCGCGTCGATCGCCTGGAGACTGCGGTCGGCCGCGCCCTGGACGACGGCCGGTGAGACGCCGTGCGCGCTGAAGACGATGTGCGATCCCTCGGGCACCTCGTCGACCTCGTCGACGAAGATGGCGCCCTGGCTCTCGAGCGTGGAGACGACGTGCACGTTGTGCACGATCTGCTTGCGCACGTAGACCGGGGCACCGTAGTGCTCGATGGCCTTCTCGACGGCGACGACCGCGCGGTCGACTCCGGCGCAGTAGCCGCGGGGCGCGGCGAGGAGGACGCGCTTGCGGCCCTCGACGGGGACGTCGCGCAGACGCCCTGTGGCGCGGGGCATGCGCGGCATGGGCAGGCTGATCGGGACTTGGCTCACCCCCTGATTCTACGTGGTGCATCCTGTGCCCGGGCCGTCCCGGTGTCGGACCCGTCCCGTACCGTTGTCGTCGCGGGAGGGCACTCCCGCTCCCCCCGTCCCTCCGAGCAGAGGCAGCGATGACCGACGCCCCACCCACCGCCGACGCACCCTGGCCGGTCGGCCTGCTCGCCAGCAAGATCAAGGGCTGGATCGAGCGCCTCGGCACCGCGTGGGTCGAGGGCGAGATCACCCAGTGGGGCGCGTCCGGCGGCAACGTCTACGGAAAGCTGAAGGACCTGTCCGGAGACGCGACGGTCGGCTTCACCGTCTGGTCGTCGGTGCGGAGCCGCCTCCCGGCCGACCTCAAGCAGGGCGATCGGGTCATCGCGCTGGTGAAGCCCAACTACTGGGTCAAGGGCGGCACGCTCTCGATGCAGGTCTTCGAGATGCGCCACGTCGGCCTGGGCGATCTGCTGGAGAAGCTCGAGCGGCTCCGCCGGCAGCTCGCGTCGGAGGGGCTGTTCGACGCCTCCCGCAAGAAGCCGCTGCCGTTCCTCCCGCACGGCGTGGGCCTCATCACCGGCAAGGACTCGGACGCCGAGAAGGACGTGCTGCGGAACGCGCAGCTGCGCTGGCCGGCCGTGCGCTTCCGGGTGGTCCACTCGGCCGTGCAGGGCGACCGGACGGTCCCGGAGGTGCTCTCGGCCCTGCGGACCCTCGAGGCCGACGACAGCATCGACGTGATCGTGATCGCCCGCGGAGGCGGTGACTTCCAGAACCTGCTCGGCTTCAGCGACGAGGCGCTCGTGCGCGCCGTCGCCGCCTGCTCCACTCCGGTCGTCAGCGCGATCGGCCACGAGGCCGACCGCCCGCTGCTCGACGACGTCGCCGACCTGCGCGCCTCCACTCCCACCGACGCCGCGAAGAGGGTCGTGCCCGACGTCTCCGACGAGCTGCTGCGCGTGCAGCAGGCCCGGCTGCGGATGACCGGCCGCGTGAGCGGGCTCGTCTCGCACGAGATCGACCGGCTCTCGCAGCTGCGCTCGCGGCCGGTGCTCGCCCAGCCGCACGTGCTGGTCGACCGGCACTCCGAGGAGCTGACCCGCTGGGTCGCGCGCGGCGCCGAGCTGGTGGACCGCCGCCTCGAGCGCGCGCACCTCGAGGTCGAGCGCCTGCACGGCCACCTGCGCGCCCTCTCACCCCAGCACACCCTCGACCGCGGCTACGCGATCGTCCAGAACGCGGCCGGGCACGTCGTCCGGGCGCCCGGTGACGCGCCGGCCGGCGGCGCACTCGTCCTCACGCTCTCGGAGGGGGCCGTCGGCGCCCGCTCCGAGGGGCCCACCGGCGATCCCGCCGGCCGGTCCTGAGCCCGCCGCGCCACCCGTCCCCCCTCAGCCCCGATCGATAGGATCAGACCCATGCCCGACTCCCCCGACGCCCCGGCGACCGACTCCGACGTCTCGGGATTCTCCTACGAGCAGGCGCGCGACGAGCTCGTCCGCGTCGTCTCCGAGCTCGAGCAGGGCAGCTCCACCCTCGAGCGCTCGCTCGCCCTGTGGGAGCGCGGCGAGGCCCTCGCCGCCCGCTGCGAGGAGTGGCTGATCGGAGCACGCGCCCGGCTGGACGCGGCCCGCTCCGGAGGGGCGGCCGCCGGATGAGCCGCGCGAAGCCCGCGCGGGTCGTCGCCGAGCTCGGGCGCCCGGAGACGGCCGCCGAGACGGCCGCACGCAAGGCCGAGAACTCCCGGCTCTACCGTCAGCGCAAGACGGTCAACAACCTCGTCTTCTCGCTGCTCGCGACCGTCGGTGCCGTAGCGCTCATCGTCCTGCTCGTCCCCCGCGGCGACACCGTGGAGCTCTCCTCGGTCGACGTCCCCCGCGTCGCCGCGCAGGTCCAGCTGGGCGAGGAGCAGACGCTCGCCGTGCCCTCCCTGCCCGAGGGCTGGAAGGCCAACGCGGCCGAGCTCCGCCGCGAGAACGGCACCGACTACTGGTACGTCGGCCTGATCACCCCGAAGGCGGGCTACATCGGCCTGAGCCAGGGGCTCGACGCGGACGCGGCCTGGGTCGCGACGCAGCTCGACCGCCGGGCGGCGACCGGCGTCGAGACGATCGACGGCCGCGACTGGACCGTCTACGACCACCGCGACTCCGGCGACGACACCGGCAACACGCCCTACGCACTCGAGACGACGGAGGGCTCCAGCACCTACCTCGTCTACGGCACGGCCCCGACGGACGAGGTCCGCCTGGTCGTGGACGCCATCACCCCGCAGATCGGCCAGGAGGAGTCCCGATGAGCCTCGGAACCAGCAGCACCGTCCCCCGCGAGTCCCGCCCGCCGGCGTGGGTCTGGAAGGAGATGCTCCGCGGCAACCAGCGCTTCGTCGCCGGCGAGCCCCGCCACCCCCGCCAGGACGTCGAGCGCCGCGCCGAGCTCGCCGCCGCGCAGGCCCCGCTCGCCGCGCTCTTCGGCTGCAGCGACTCCCGCCTCGCGGCCGAGATCATCTTCGACCTGGGGCTCGGCGACCTCTTCGTCGTCCGCAACGCCGGCCAGGTGATCGCGGACTCCATCATCGGCTCGCTGGAGTACGGCGTCGCCGTCCTCGGCGTGAAGGTGCTGCTCGTGCTCGGCCACGACGAGTGCGGAGCGGTCCGGGCGGCGATCCAGTCGCAGGCGCCCGGCGCCGAGCGGCTCCCCCCGCACATCGAGCACCTGATCGAGCCGATCATCCCCGCGGTGCGCCGCCTCGTGGGCGCCCAGCCGGACGGCCGCGTGCTCGTCGACCCGTCGGCGACCGACGCGCTGGCCGTCGGCCGCGAGCACCTGCGCGACACGGTCGCCGAGCTGCTCCAGCGCTCCCCGCTGATCGCCGACGCGGTCGCGACCGGGCGGCTCGCCCTCGTGGGCGCCAACTACCGGCTCTCGGACGGCACCGTGATGTCCGATGTCGTGCTCGGCATCGATCCGCCCGAGCTCAGCCCCTACGTCTCCGAGCTGGAGCGCGACTCCGGCTCCGCCTCCTCCGCCGCCGCTCCGAGCGCGGTGGGATCGGATCCCGCGTGAGCGGCTCCGGACAGCACAGCACCAACCGATCAGACAAGGACGAACACAGCGTGGTGGATCACTCCCCGACCGACGACTCCGGCGACTTCCGCATCGAGCACGACACGATGGGCGAGGTGCGGGTCCCCCGCGACGCCCTCTACGCTGCGCAGACCCAGCGGGCGGTCGAGAACTTCCCGATCTCCGGTGCGGGCCTCGAGCCGGCCCAGATCGCGGCCCTCGCGCGCATCAAGAAGGCGGCGGCGCTGGCCAACGCCGAGCTGGGCGTGCTCGACGCCGACATCGCCGCGGCGATCGCCGACGCGGCCGACCTCGTCGTCGGGGGCGGCTACGACGCGCACTTCCCGATCGACGTCTACCAGACCGGCTCGGGCACGTCCTCGAACATGAACATGAACGAGGTGCTGGGCTCGCTGGCGACCACGGCCCTCGGCCGCACCGTGCACCCGAACGACCACGTCAACGCCTCGCAGTCCTCCAACGACGTGTTCCCCACCTCGGTCCACGTCGCCGTCACCGGCGCGCTGATCGAGTCGCTGATCCCCTCGCTCGAGCAGCTCGCCGAGTCGCTCGAGGTCAAGGCGGAGCAGTGGGCCGAGGTCGTCAAGGCCGGCCGCACCCACCTGATGGACGCCACCCCGGTCACGCTCGGCCAGGAGTTCGGCGGCTACGCCGCGCAGATCCGCCTCGGCATCGAGCGCGTGCAGTCGGCGCTCCCCCGCGTCGCCGAGGTCCCGCTCGGCGGCACCGCGGTCGGCACCGGGATCAACACCCCCGCCGGCTTCCCGCAGAAGGTCATCGCGCGCCTCGCGGAGGAGACGGGCCTTCCCGTCACCGAGGCCCGCAACCACTTCGAGGCCCAGGGCGCGCGGGACTCGCTGGTCGAGGCCTCCGGAGCGCTGCGCGTGCTCGCGGTGAGCCTGACCAAGATCAACAACGACCTCCGCTGGATGGGCTCCGGCCCCAACACCGGCCTCGGAGAGCTGCGGATCCCCGACCTCCAGCCCGGATCCTCGATCATGCCCGGCAAGGTGAACCCGGTGATCCCGGAGGCCGTCCTCATGGTCTGCGCGCGCGTGATCGGCAACGACGCCACCATCGCCTGGGCAGGCGCCTCGGGTGCCTTCGAGCTCAACGTCGCGATCCCCGTCATGGGGACGGCGCTGCTGGAGTCGATCCGCCTGCTCGCGAACTCCGCCGTGCTGCTCGCCGACAAGACCGTCGACGGCCTCGAGGCCGACGTCGAGCACGCCCGCGCTCTCGCCGAGTCCTCCCCCTCGATCGTCACCCCGCTCAACAAGGTGATCGGCTACGAGGCCGCCGCCAAGGTCGCGAAGAACTCGGTCGCCAAGGGGATCACCGTCCGCGAGTCGGTCGTGGACCTCGGCTTCGTCGAGCGCGGCGAGGTGACGGAGGAGCAGCTCGACAGCGCCCTCGACGTCATGTCGATGACCCACCCCGGCTGAGCCCGGCCCTCCGACGGCCCGTCCCTGCGCTCGGCGCGGAGGCGGGCCGTCAGAGCACCAGCCAGAACCCCGTGAGCAGGAACGGTCCGAACGCGACCCGTCCGCGGACGCGCAGCACGAGCACCCACAGCCCTGCCACCGCGAAGCCGACAGCGGGCGCGGCGACGACCTGCTCGGGTCCGAGAGCCGCGAGCGGCGGTGCGAGGGCCGCCTGGAGCTTCACGTCACCGAGGCCCAGCCCGCCCGCCGCATGCAGCACGCCCAGGCACAGCACCGTCGCGAGGACGGCGAGAAGCGTCCCCGCCGTGGGCGCGAGGACGGCTCCGACCACCAGCAGCGGGAGCGTGACCGCGTTCGGGAGCCGATGCCCGCGCACGTCCGCCAGCACCAGCGGCACGCTCGCGAGCGCCACCGGGACGAGGCCGGGCGCCCGACCGAGGTGCGGGCCCCCGATCAGGAGGAGCGCCAGGGCGCCCAGGAGCAGGGCGGCCCGGTCGAGTAGAGATCCGCGGAGCATCCGCCGAGACTAGGGGGCACCGCCCTCGGGGCGTCGGAGTTCTCCACAGGGCGGCCCGCAGGTGTGCTCGGGCGGCGGCGGGTCCCTCCCCGGCCTCAGTCGCGCGGAGGCAGCGGTCCCAGCAGGAGCGACGCCCAGGCGCCGTGAGCCGACGCGTCGTCGGAGGGGTGGAAGTGCCCGGCGAGCACGTCGCGGTAGAGGCGGCCGAGCTCCGACCTGCGCTGGTACGCCGACCCGCCCGCGATCCGGACGGCGCTCTCGACCACGCGGAGCGCTCCCTCCGTGGTGCGGATCTTCACCCCCACCAGCGACGGGAACCAGCGCGCGCCCCGGTCGACGAGCGCGTCAACGTCGGCCGCCGCCGAGCGCAGGGGCGCCTCGAGCCCGTCGAGCAGCATCCCGGTCTCAGCCACCCGGTGCCGCACCTCGGGGTCCTCCGCCAGTGGCCGCCCTCCCGCCCGGAGGGAGGTCCGTCGGCGGACGGAGGCGACGGCGAGCTCGAGCGCGCGCTGCGCGACACCGAGGTAGACCGAGGAGATCAGCAGCTCGAAGGCCGCGAAGACGGCGAAGACGAAGGGGTCGGCGGTCGGTCCGACGGGCAGCGAGCGGATCATCCGCTCGGCCGGGACGACGACGCCGTCGAGCACCGTCGTGCGGCTCTGGGTCGCCCGCATGCCGAGCGTGTCCCAGTCGTCGCGGACCTCGAGCCCGGCGACCGGCGAGTCCGGGCTCCCGCGGTGGACGAAGCCGTGCACGAGCCGCGGCTCCGACCCGCTGTCGTCGCGGCCGAACACGCCGAGCCGCGTCCAGGCGGGCGCGAGGGAGGTGAACACCTTCGTGCCGGTGAAACGGTAGCCGCCGTCCCCGAGCGGCTCCGCCCGCGTCAGCGAGTCCGAGAGCACCAGGTCGTTGCCCGCCTCGCTGTTGCCGAAGGCGAAGACGTGACCCGCCGCGGCGTCGACGAGAACCGAGCGGAGGGAGTCGTCGCCCCGCTCGAGCAGGAGTCGCGCGATCCCGGTCCAGACCAGGTGCATGTTGACGGCGAGCGCGGTCGCGGGCGCGGCGGTCGCGAGGCGCGTCTGCTCGGCGGCCGCCTGCTCCAGGCCGAGGCCGGCACCGCCGAGCTCCTCGGGGACGAGCAGCGCCAGGTAGCCGATCGAGCGCAGCTCCTCCAGGTCGTCCGCGCAGAACGCGTTGCGCTCGTCGTAGTCGGCCGCGCGGGTGCGGAAGCGCTCGAGGAGCGCGTCGTCGAGGATGCTCACCCGTCCACGCTACGCCCCGGTGCGCTGCAGGGACGCGCCCGGCCCGGGGATCCTCGGATCCCACGGGTCGGACGCACGGCGAGCCCGTCAGGCGAGCTCGTTCGACTCCAGCATCTCGGTGACCAGAGCGGCGATCGCCGAGCGCTCGGAGCGGGTCAGCGTGACGTGCGCGAACAGCGGGTGGCCCTTCAGCGTCTCGATCACGGAGGCGACCCCGTCGTGCCGGCCGACCCGGAGGTTGTCGCGCTGCGCCACGTCGTGGGTCAGCACCACCCGGGAGTTCTGCCCGACGCGCGAGAGCACCGTGAGCAGGACGTTCCGCTCCAGCGACTGCGCCTCGTCGACGATCACGAACGCGTCGTGCAGCGAGCGCCCGCGGATGTGCGTGAGCGGCAGCACCTCGAGCATCCCGCGCTCGATCACCTCGTCGAGCACGTTCTGCGACACCAGCGCCCCGAGCGTGTCGAAGACCGCCTGCGCCCAGGGGTTCATCTTCTCGGCCGCGTCGCCGGGCAGGAAGCCGAGGTCCTGGCCGCCCACCGCGTAGAGCGGCCGGAAGACCATGATCTTCTTGTGCTGGCGCTTCTCCAGCACCGCCTCCAGGCCCGCGCAGAGCGCCAGCGCCGACTTGCCGGTGCCGGCCCGGCCGCCGAGCGAGACGATGCCGACCTCCGGGTCGAGCAGCAGGTCGATCGCGAGCCGCTGCTCCGCCGACCGCCCGTGCAGGCCGAACACGTCCTTGTCGCCGCGGACCAGCGTGATCTGCCGCTTGCCGGTGACCCTCGCGAGAGCGGAGCCGCGGTCGGAGTGGACGACGAGTCCGGTGTTGACCGGGATGTCGGCCACGACGTCCGTGAAGAGCCGCTCGCGGTCGTAGAGCTCGCTCATCGCGTCGCCGCCGAGCGTCACGTCGTCCATGCCGGTCCAGCCGGACTCGGGGGCCTGCTCGGCCAGGTACTCCTCCGCGGCGAGGCCGATGGAGGCGGCCTTCACGCGCATCGGCATGTCCTTGGACACGACGGTCACCGCGGCGCCCTCGCTCTGCAGGTTGAGCGCGACGGCGAGGATCCTCGCGTCGTTGTCGCCCATCTGGAGCCCGCTCGGCAGCACCGACATGTTCGAGTGGTTGAGCTCGACGCGGAGCGTGCCGCCCCGGCCGACGGCGATGGGGAAGTCGAGGCGCTCGTGCTGCACGCGCAGCTCGTCGAGGCGGCGCAGGGCCTGCCGGGCGAAGTAGCCGATCTCGGGATCGTTGCGCTTGCCCTCGAGCTCGCTGATGACGACGATCGGCAGCACGACGGCGTGCTCCGCGAACCGGAACATCGAGGACGGATCCGACAGCAGCACCGAGGTGTCCAGGACGTAGGTGCGGAGGAGCTGATCGGCCGGATCCGAGGAGCCGTGCTGGACACGGCGGTGGACGCCGCCCTGCGTCCCGGTCTGCGGATCCATGCCCTGGGGAACTGTCACGACGACTCTCCACACTCCGGGGGCCGGAGCCCCCGGCTCATGTCCTCGAGCCGGCCAATCGGTGCGTGTCGTGCACCGCGCAGTGTCCCTTCGGCGTCTGCGCGATGTCGAGCCGTACTTCTGTGGCCGTCTCGACCAGGCGCTGTACCTGATGACTCGAACCTAACCCGGCGAATGACATCCGTGTGCTTCTCACCGCTACGAATGTGTAACCAGTGTGTGAACGCGCGGAATCCGGCCTAGTAGTCGATGCTCGTGGCCGACGAGATCAGGGCGGCGCGGAGCAGCGCGAGGGTCGCGTCGGTGGTGCCGGCGTGCGCGCTGAAGCGGACGGTGCTCGGACGCAGGCGCGCGGTGACGCCGTGCGCGGCGAGGGAGGCCGCCAGCGGGGCCAGTTCCTCCGGCTCCGGCTCGACGACCACGATGCCGGCGCGCTCGTGCTCGCCGCGGGAGCCCACGACCGCCAGCCCGAACTCGTCCGCGAGGTCGACGATCGCGCTGACCCGCTCCGCCACGAGCGCGGCGATCGTCGACTGCCCGACCGCGGCGACCTCCTCCAGCGCCGACGCGAGCCGGGCCTGGGCGATCGGGTCCGGGTTGCTGATGCTGAAGGCGCGGGCGTCGCCGCGCGGCGGAGCCACCTCGTCCCACGGCTCCGCCTGCTCCGATCCCGTCCAGCCCGAGAGCACCGGGGTCAGCCGCGACAGCGCCCGCTCGCTGAGCGCGAGGAAGCCCGTCCCCCAGCCGGCGCGGAGCCACTTCTGGCCGCCGGTGACGACCACGTCCGCCAGCTCGTAGGGCGCGTCGACGACGCCGAAGCCCTAGATCGCGTCGAGGACGAGCATCCGGTCGCCGATCACGTCGCGGATCGCCGCGACGTCTGCGAGGTAGCCCGTGCGGGAGTCGACCAGGCTCACCGCGACGGTCGTCACGTCGTCCGTGAGCTGCTCGCGGACCGCCTCCGGCGTCACCCGTCCCTGCTCGGTCCGCAGCCAGCGGGGCTCCACCGAGCCGAGAGCCTGCGCCGAGCGCACCGCCGCGAACGGCAGGCTCGGGAACTCCGCGGCCGACAGCAGCACCGCGCCCGAGGCGCCGAACAGCGCGTGCAGGAGGCCGGTCGAGGTGTTGGGCTGGAAGACGACGCGGTCGCTGGGGACGCGCACGAGCGCCGCCGCCGCCTCCCGGACGCGCTCGTCCTGCCGGAACAGCTCGTCGAGGGTGCCGCTGCGCGCGCGCACCAGCAGCTCGACGGCCGCCTCCTGCTCGGCGGCGACGGTCGCCGAGAGCGGGCCCACCCGGCCGAAGTCGAGGTACCCGGTCTCCTCGCCGAAACCGGCGAGGTAGTCCTCGGTCGTGGTGGAGGTGGCCTCGTTCGAGCTCATGCCGGCCCTTCCGGTCGGTGGTGCGGCAGGAGCCGCGAGGTCAGCTGCCGAAGCGGCGGTGCCGTCCGGCGTAGTCGCGGAGCGCGCGGAGGAAGTCGACCTCGCGGATGTCGGGGCCGAGCGCCTCCATGAAGTAGAACTCGCTGTGCGCGCTCTGCCAGAGCATGAAGTCGGAGAGGCGCTGCTCCCCCGAGGTGCGGATGACCAGATCGGGGTCGGGCTGCCCGCTGGTGTACAGGTGCTCGCCGATGAGCTCCGGGGTCAGCAGGCCCGCGACGTCCTCGATGGAGGAGCCGCGCTTGCCGTGCTCCTCCAGGATGCTCCGCACGGCCTGGGCGATCTCGTGCCGCCCGCCGTAGCCGACCGCGAGGTTGACGTGCAGGCCCGTGTGGGAGGCGGTGCGCGCCTCCGCCGTGTCGAGCGCGGCCACGAGCGAGGGCGGGAGGCCCTCGTCGGAGCCGACGTGCTGCACCCGCCAGTCGGGCTGCTGCGAGACCTCCTCGGCGAGGTCGGCGATGATCGCGATCAGCTCGGTCAGCTCGCTGCTGTCGCGGCCGACGAGGTTGTCCTGCGAGAGCAGGTAGAGGGTGACGTGGCGCACGCCGAGCTCGTCGCACCACTGCAGGAACTCGTGCACCTTGGCGGCGCCGGCCCGGTGGCCGTGCGCGGCGGTCTCGAGGGCCCGCTGCCGCGCCCAGCGCCGGTTGCCGTCGATGATCATCGCGACGTGGTTCGGCAGGGAGTCGGGGGGAAGGCTCGAGCGGAGGCGCTTCTTGTAGACGCCGTAGAGGAGGTCCCTTCCCACAGGCAGTCTCGGCTTCGGCACAGTGACACGGTAGTCGACCCGGGGCGCTCCTCGAAGCCCGGCGGCGCTCGGCGTCGGCCCGGGACGGCGTCGTAGTCTGTCCGGCATGAGCCAGCGGCCGACGCCTCCCCCGTCCGATCCCCGCGCCCGCACCGTCCGCGGCGGAGACGCCGTCGGAGCGGACGGCCCGGACCTGCCCGCCCTCCCCCTCGTCGAGGACGCGATCGAGCACGACTCCTCGGCGGAGGTCCGGCCCACCTGGCGCGGCTGGATCCACGCCGGCCTCTTCCCGCTCGCGATCGTCGCCGGAGTGGTGCTGATCGTGGTCGCGGAGGGGACCGCGGCGAAGTGGGCGGCCGCGGTGTTCGCGACCACGTCGCTCCTGCTCTTCGGGAACTCCGCTCTGTACCACCGCTTCGACTGGAAGCCGCGGACGAAGATGATCCTCAAGCGGATCGACCACGCCAACATCTTCCTGCTGATCGCCGGCACCTACACGCCGCTGGCCGTGCTCGCCCTGCCGCCCGCGCAGGGCACGCTCCTGCTGGTCCTGGTCTGGGCGGGGGCGCTGCTCGGGATCGGCTTCCGCGTCTTCTGGATCGGGGCACCGCGCTGGCTCTACGTGCCGCTCTACCTGCTGCTGGGCTGGGCGGCCGTGATGTACCTCGGACCGCTCTTCGAGGCCAGCGCGACGATGATGGTGCTCGTCCTCGTCGGCGGGCTCTGCTACTCCGCGGGCGCCGTGATCTACGGGATCAAGAAGCCCAACCCGGTCCCGGGCGTCTTCGGCTTCCACGAGATCTTCCACGCGCTCACTGCCGTGGCGTTCCTCTGCCACTGGACGGCGGCGCTGATCGTCTCGCTCCACCCCGCCTACAACGCCTAGCGGGGCCCGGGCCCACCGGTGCGGGCCGGGCTCAGCCCTCGCTGCGCTCCGCCTCCTCGGCGTCGAGCCGCTCCTTCACCTGGGCGGTGTAGGTGGTGCGCCGCACGCGCCGGACCATGTCGAGCGCGAGGAGGACGGCGGCCAGAGCGATCACGAGCATCGTGATGAAGCCGAAGAGGCCCGGCGTGACCGTGTCCTCGTTGAACTCGGGACCCGGGGTCGGCACCGTCGTGGAGGCGAGGACGACGGCGCGCTGGGCGCCCTCGAGCAGCCCGGCGATCACGCGCGCACCTCGTCGGCGACGACGACGCCGGAGCCGTCGGGCTCCGGGGGCACCGGGGCGTCCCCCGAGGGCTCGGGGTCGGGAGCGATCGGCGGGACGACCGCGGTCGGGCCCGGGGCGAGCTCGGCCAGGTCGAGACCGGCGAAGAGATCCGTCTCGGGCGTCGGCGCGTCGACCCGGCTCTCGACGAGCTGGAAGTCGTCGGTCGGCCAGGCGGCGTCGATCGCCTCGTGCGGGAGGAAGAAGAAGGCGTTGTCCGGAGCGACCTGGCTGGCGTGGGCGAGCAGGGCCGCATCGCGCCGATCGTGGAAGCCGGAGATCACGACCCGCGTGGTCGCGAGGTACGGGGTGTCCTCGTTCCAGCGCTTCATCTCCTCGAAGACCGACAGGCGCGGGTCCCCCGGGTCGATCGAGCGCAGGTGCTCGGCGATCGCCCGCAGCTTCTGGCCGCTGAAGACGCGGTCGTAGTACAGCTTCGAGATCGACCACGGAGCGCCCGTGCCCCGGTACTCCTCGGCGAGGCCCGCCGCGCGGTAAGCCTCGACGGCGACCTGGTGGGCGCGGATGTGGTCGGGGTGCGGGTAGCCGCCGTTCTCGTCGTAGCTGATGATCACGTGCGGCCGGAACCGGCGGACCAGGCGCACGAGCGGAGCGGCGGCCGTGGCGAGCGGCAGGCCCGCGAACGAGGCGGCGTCGACCTTCCCGTCCTCGGGCATGCCGGAGTCGACGAAGCCGAGCCAGGCGTGCTCGACGCCGAGCGCCTCGCGAGCGGCCGCCATCTCGTACCGGCGGAGGCCGCCGATGTCGCGCTCGGCGTGCGCGCGGGCCTCGAGGCCCTCGTTCAGCACGGAGCCGGCCTCGCCTCCGGTGCAGGAGACCACCATGACCTCGGCGCCCCGCGAGGCGTAGGCGGCCAGCGTCGCCGCGCCCTTGCTCGACTCGTCGTCAGGATGGGCGTGCACGGCGAGAAGGCGCGGAGTGTCCCGCACCTCCGAATCGACGGAGACCTCGACGGCCTGGGACACGATCGCTCGATTCCTCGGGGTTTAATGGGATCGGCGCTCCCGTCCGCGAAGGACGCGCGCCACCCGTCCAGAGTAGACGCATCACCCAGGGAGTTCCGTGGCCGCCCGCACGTCCGAGAGCGTCGAGGGAGCCGCCGCGCCCGCGCTCGATCCGGACGCCGTCCGCGCCGCTGGACCCCTCGCCACCCGCTACGGCCGCACGACGCGCACCCGCCGCGGGAACCGCTGGCTCTTCGGCGGTGTCGCGCTCGCCTTCGTCGCCGTCTTCGCCGCCTGGGTCGTCTGGGCCGGACTCGACGGAGCACGCGGAGGAGTGGACGTCCAGGACACCGCGCACCAGGTCATCGACGACCGCACCGTCACGGTCTCCTTCGACCTCACCGCGCCCGTCGGCCGCGAGGTCGCCTGCGCGGTCCAGGCCCTCAACGAGCAGTCCGCCGTGGTCGGCTGGCTGGTCGTGGAGTACCCCGCCTCGACGGAGCGCTTCCGCTCCTACACGGAGACCGTCCGCACCACCGAGCTCGCGAACACAGGTTTGATCTCCTCCTGCTGGCTCCCGTAGGCTTGCCCGAAGCCCTGACGGACTCGTCGGGGCCTCGCCATTTCCACCGCCGCCTGACGCCGGCCGTCCCCACCGCCGGACGCGGACACCTCCGCACGGTGCTGCCGGGCGCCGCGAGCGCGGCCCGCAGAGCAGGAGCCCACCATGGCCGACCAGTCACAGGTGACCTGGATGACCCAGGAGTCGTACGACCGCCTCGAGGCGGAGCTCACCGAGCTGTCCACCAACGGACGCGAGGAGATCGCCAAGCGCATCGAGGTCGCCCGCGAGGAGGGCGACCTGAAGGAGAACGGCGGCTACCACGCCGCGAAGGACGAGCAGGGCAAGATCGAGGCCCGCATCCGCCAGCTGACCTCCCTCCTCCGCGAAGCCGAGATCGGCACGCCCCCCGAGAGCCACGGGGTCGTCGAGGCCGGCACCATCATCACCGCCGAGATCGCCGGCGACGAGTCCCGCTTCCTCCTCGGCAACCGCGAGATGGCGGGCGAGAGCGACCTCGACGTCTACAGCCCCCAGAGCCCCCTCGGATCGGCGATCATGGGCCTGAACGTCGGCGACACCGCCCGCTTCACGGCACCCAACGGGCGGGAGATCGAGGTCCGCGTCGCCAACGTCGAGACCTGGTCCGGCCACTGATCGCACGTCGCGGCGCTCTCCGCGGCGTTGTCGTCGGGCGCGATACCGCCGGTATCGCTTCCTCCTCCGCCTTGCGGAGAACGCCGCGACGCACGATCAGCCCTCTCCAGACCGGGGGGCGCCGGCTTCGCGGCGACAGCGTCGGGCGCGACACCGCCGGTATCGCTTCCTCCTCCGCCTTGCGGAGAACGCCGCGACGCACGATCAGCCCTCTCTGAAGGGGAGCGGGGCGCCGGCTTCGCGGCGACAGCGTCGGGCGCGATACCGCCGGTATCGCTTCCTCCTCCGCCTTGCGGAGAACGCCGCGACGCACGATCAGCCCTCTCCAGACCGGGGGGCGCCGGCTTCGCGGCGACAGCGTCGGGCGCGACACCGCCGGTAC